>JAVHRA010000001.1:0-4915 GCA_036171395.1 Gallionella sp.
TTTCCTGCGCCAGTTCATGTACACCAAGTTCATCATCGTGGTGGACGACGACATCAATGTGCGCGAGTGGAAGGAAGTGATATGGGCGATCACCACGCGCATGGACCCGGTGCGCGACACCTTGTTAGTGCCAAACACGCCGATTGACTACCTCGACTTTGCCTCCCCCGTGAGTGGACTGGGCGGCAAAATGGGACTGGATGCAACCAACAAATTCCCCGGCGAAACGCAGCGCGAATGGGGCACACCCATCGTGATGGATGATGCAGTGAAGGCGAAAGTGGATGCGATGTGGGGAGATTTAGGTTTATAGCGTGGTACTCACCGCAACGAGTGCCCGCAGCCTGCAACTAGAACCGTTGACTAGCCTTCAGACCAAACTCGACCGTATTGTTCTTAGGTTCCGCGCCAAACCCGTAGAGTGCGCCATTGCGGTACACAGCTACGGTATCCGATTGGCCGATATTCCAATAGTGCGCATAAGGGCCTATCGCCCAATTGTCCTTTGCATAGACGGCACTCAACTTCAGTCCATAGCCGCTGCTCTGCTTGTTCGTCACATCGCTTAAGCCGAAACCCGCATCGGATAATTTGGACGATTGCCTACCAGCCAGCAGATGGTCGTATTCCACTTCGGTGACCAGACGCGCCTGCTCGTCTAGTGCGTAGCGATGCGTGACACCGATAGGTAGATAGAAATAATTGCTCGCGCGTCTATAGCCCGCCGCTCCTGTGCTGGTCGTACCACGCGCATCATTGGCAAGGTAGCGATAGCCCAGCCCGGCATAAGCTGCCAACACGGACTCGCCCACCGACCAATCCCTGCCTGCCACACCACGACTTTCGATATACCAGTCCTGCTGCCCATTCACCGTACCCGACCCCGTGTAATCGACTGAGCCAAAGGCATAGCGCAGATCGCCGCGCAGAAAGTGGCCATTCTCCAGCACCCGTATGGTGCGAGCATCCAGCCCCAGCTTTGCGCCTTTGGAGGACATGATGCTCGGCTCTTGGTATTGATATGAAGAGAGCGACAAACCGATGTCGTTACCCGTCTGAGTCACCAACAACGATTCAGCCCGAGCTGCGTTGGCGACCAACATGGCAATGATAGAAACGGATATTGCGAAGACTTCTTTCATAATCTCGACTCCCGCTCTGCTGTGGAAATCTATTCTACAACACGCTCGGTGCAAAAATGACAGACGTAAAAAAACCGGGCGAACCCGGCTTCCGATTCAACTTAATTTCTACACAAAATTAGAAAAAGCCGGAACAAGTCCGGCTCTTCCTGACACGCGTTCAGTTCTATTAGAACGTCATACGCACGCCGATATGCGCACCTTCATCAAAAGTGGTTTTCACGCCATTCTTTAGATTGAACGAAACATTGCGATAACCCAGATAAACTGAGGCTTGAGGAATGATTTCATACTCTACGCGCGCGCCAGTTTGCAAGAAACGATCCGCGCCACCGAAAGTGATGATGTTAGGCGACAGGTACATTTCGCCAACAAAACCCAGACGACGCTCAACCGGAGGCGAGTAACGCACCATGCCACCCAAGGCCAATGCGGTCGCATTCATATTGACTGGCACAATACGCGCCGACAATGCTTTCAGTCCCACGCCCACACTCACGCCAGGCGCATTGCCGCCGATGTCATCTTTGACCAAGATGCCCGCTTCGCCGAGCAGATTGTTCTTCTGGGTATAGATCGCGCCCATACCCAATTCTGCCTTACCCATATTACTTCCGCCCAGCGCGGCTTTGTATTGCACTTGCGCGCTGGTGTCGCGCAAATTGATATCGAGGGCATCCGCACCGGCGGCGGCACTAACGGCTAAAAGTGAAACAGAAATAAGGCTGCGTAACAACATAGACCACTCCTAAAAAACATGAGCCTGAGCTCGAATTAAATTCAACTTGCCTATCGAACGATATAGCCAACCTATAGACATGCTTACGACTATTAGTTCAGTGCGCCGGAAAATAACCGTACGCCATGACACTACCACTGATAGGAAACACCCACCGTCGCAACCGGATATAACTTGTAACCACTCAGAGAATTGCTCAGATTAGTGCGTTCGGCAACGACGTTATTTTGCAGCGTAGTACATTGTGCCGTACCCGCAATCGCCGGGCCGCAGGTTGCATCCAGTGTTGTGGTGGGCTGGCCTTGATACAGCAGCCCAAAATCGCTTACCAGCCCCCAGCCTTTACCCTGTTCAGCCGGATTACCCCAACCTAAACCGAGGTAGGGCGCGACTTTATTGAACGACACCGAGCCATACATATTGCCCACATCACCCGCTGCATAAGTCGTTCCGCCTATGGTGTAAGTGCCGCCGCTAGGCCTGCCCGTCAGCGAGAATTTATTGTTGTTGTAATACAAACCTGTGGTTGCACGGAACGCGCCTTGCATGGGATACCAATCAGCTAATGCAGTGAATGTCTGCATCTGCAACTTGAAGTCGTAGTTGACCGAATTCTTGGTCATATTGGTGTTGTAGTTGAAGGTATTGAAACCCAAGCGTGTCGAGAATTGATCTGAATAGCCCTTGGTCAGCTCTAGCCCCATACCCAACGTGCCGACCTTGCCTGTCACCGCCAGCCCTTCGGCCTGTGCCGCAGACGAAATGAATGCCGCCACAACGGCAAATATCGCTAATTTTTTCATATCTTTATTCTTTGAATATCTTGAAGATGTTGCCATAAGACTACATGCGGCGCGCATCCTAACGAGCTAACGAATGATAGGCAAGCCGACTCGCCGAAAAATGTGGGGAAAAAACAACAAGCGTAAAAAACCGGAACGAGTCCGGTTCTTTAAGTAGGCGGTGGAATCAGAAATTCACCATGCCCGCCGCGTAGAGTAATGAGGTGTCGGAGTCATAGCCCCCGCGCACTGCGAATTGGGGCGTGATCTTGTACTCCGCTCCTGCTCCCAGATTGAGTCCCAACGAAGAATATGTGCCATTCCAGGCCGCATTCCGATTCGGATTGGAATAGCTCCATTGCACCCAGCTCAGCCCAGCCTTGCCGAACACCGAAAACTTGGGATCGATAGGATAAGAATAGACCCCGTTCACGCCGAACGCACTCATACTTTGATTCGTGCCCACATAAGTCGTGCTACCCAGACTCATGACCTCTGCCTCCACCGACAGATGTTTGTCCACCGCATTCAAGTGATAGCCGAAGAAACCGCCTATCGCGGTGGTCGAGGCCAGCCCGTAAGTCGAACTCCCCAGTTTGAGACCCGCATACATATCTTGCGCCGCGACTGGGGCGGCGACACAGACTAACAAACCAACACTAACGAATCTTTTCATGATGCATGCCCCTCCAAGTGTGTGTGACTCGTGAACAACCGCAACGACATCGCTCTCGCGACTAAGCTGATTCTAGTCCATAAGCCGGTGACGCGCGCACCGCTCAATCAATGGCTCTTTTCCAGCCACTCGATGAAGGCATCCTGCGCCGCTTGGCCTAAAGCCGCATTAGCGTGATTGATGATAAACACCACCGTCCATTGCTTGCCGCTTTGCGCATGCACATAACCTGCGATGGATTTCACACCTTCCAGCGTGCCAGTCTTGAGGTGCGCATGCCCGGTGAGCTCACAATCATTGAAACGTTTCTTGACCGTGCCATCCAACCCTAAGATCGGCAGCGAAGCCTCCAGTTCAGCCGAATACAGACTGCGCGTAGCACGTTGCAGTACATCCGCCAGATGCTGCGCACTGATACGTTCCTTGCGCGACAGACCCGCGCCGTTTTCCAGCACCAGCTCGGGGAATTGCATCTGACTCCTGCTCAGCCATTGCTGCACCGCCGCGCTGCTGCGCGCGATATCGGCAGGCTGACCCTCGAGCGTCCCCATGGTCAGGAATAGTTGCCGCGCCATGATGTTGTTACTGAATTTATTGATGTCGCGAATGACTTCCGAGAGCGGGGGCGAAACATGCGTGGAAAAAACGGGTAGTCCCAGTGGCACATTAGCCACGCGCACTTTGCCTTGTAACGAGCCGCCCAGCTCCTGCCACAAAGCACTGAACACCGCGAAAAAATATTCGTCGTGCGGCAACAGTGAAAAATAATCATCGGCCTCACCGCAGCCATCAGGTATCGCGCCTTCCAGCACGATGCTGCGACCTTCCAGACGCGCGCTGTAGGCATCTAGGCCACGACACGACAGCTGGGTGGAAGTCATGATGCGATTCCTCACCGTGTAGCCAGCGAGCTCCGGTTCGAGCAAGGCGATGGTGGCTTTGCCATCCGGTATCAAATGCAAATGCAGCGCGTTAAAGTTCAACAGCAGCGCGTTCGGCCCGACGTTGTAGGCGCGCGTCGGGTCGTTGTCGAATACAGCCGGGTCGTGGCTCAGCGGCGCAAAGAAACTTTGGTCCAGTACGATGTCGCCACGGATCTCGCGCAAGCCGCGCTGGCGTAATTCGCGCAGCCATAACCAGAATTGCTCGATGGTGAATTTTGGATCGCCGTGTCCTTTGAACACCAGATCGCCGTGCAACACACCATTTTCCAGTTTGCCGTCCAGATACGCTTCGGTCTTCCAACGATACGCGGGGCCCAGCGTTTCCAACGCACTGATGGTGGTGAGCAGCTTCATGGTGGAAGCCGGATTCATCGCCACATTGCCATTCACACTCAGGGCAGGGCTAGCGGCGCGCTCCTCTTGCATCACCACCGCCACGCTGCTAAGCGGGATGCGCGCACGCGTGAGCGCATCGACCACCGAGGCGGGCAGATCGTTCGCGTGACTGCCTGTGCTTAAGCACAGGCCAAACAAAAACAGTAGCAGAAGGTTTTTCATCTATGAATTTCGTGAACGATCAGCTGAGTTGCTCTACCAAGATCAAGGTCACTGCCAGTAAATGATCGATTTCT
>JAVHRA010000002.1:0-21720 GCA_036171395.1 Gallionella sp.
TTATAGTGCATGGTGATACTCCTGATGAGTACCCGCGACCCCGCGAGTACGTTAAAAATCAGAAGAAGTGCGTTGGACGCGAACGACACTGTTTAGGCTCGTTGCAAAAAGTCTCTTATGAGGCCGCCACCCGCGACTTCTTCTGCTCAATGCTCTCAGGCCGGTATCCGGGCTCACAAGTTCGCAATGTCGTAGACATCACGTAGGACACATCGCCTTCCCATGATTGCTCACAGTGGCTGTTTGATGTGCCCATACTTGCTTACCGTTGCGGGGGCAGCGCAGGTTTCTCACCTGTTTCCCGTTTAACTGCGCGACTCGCATCGCGCAGCACCTTAAAGCGGCGCGCACCTTAACACATGAGCCGGCACTCACCAAATGACGAGGCTCATAATTTGCTTGTACAGTATGGGCTTACCATTTGACTTATCAGCACTTTTCAAACTATAGTCCACGCATGGAAAACCAATTGCACGCCTTGGAAACTAAACTTGCCCAACTGATCTCCATCAGTGGTCAGTTGCGTGCAGAAAACCTCAAATTGCGCCAAGAGTTGGCGCAGGCCCAAAGTACCAACCGTCAGCTAGGCGACAAGATGGACGTCGCCAAGTTGCGCTTGGAGAAGTTGTTGATCAATTTGCCGGATGATGTTGCATGAATGACGCGATCAAAACACTAGATATCAAGCTGCTTGATCGTGAGCTGCGCGTTGCTTGTCCCGAAAATGAGCGCGGTGAGTTGCTGGATGCTGTGGCCTATCTCGACAAAAAAATGCGCGATATTCGTGATGCTGGCAAAGTGGCCAGTGTTGAGCGCATCGCGCTGATGGCGGCACTTAATATCACCCACGAATTACTCAAGACTAAAGTTGGTCGCGGCTTTGACCTCGCTGATTTTGCGCGTAGAATGGACACCATGCAGGCAGCGATTGATGCCGCGATAGCCGAGCAAAATACGCTGTTCTAAGAGTTGTCCCCTGCAGTGTTCGACAGATCCATAATTCTTTGAACCAATAAGCTCTGCTTAAGGTTGTGACCTTTAATGTTGCTGTTGTGAATGTCCCTCGCGGACATACCTGATGCGACCTGGAAGCAACCCTCTTGAACCCAGGTTCAAGATATTGGGTCACCGGCACAGGTGGGGGACTTTATTTCAGTGCGACCTTTCCAGGTCGCATTTTTTATGGCTGAACTTGCTGCGCGTAATGCTTTTATTGTAGGTGCGAGCCATGCTCGCGCAGGTCTTTCGCGAGCATGGCTCGCACCTACAGAGGGCTTGTGTTCTGAAGTGTATTTTTAGGGTTAAAAAATGCGTTACTGGTTGATGAAATCCGAACCTGGCGATGTCAGTATTGACGACCTCGCCAATTTTCCCGACCAAACCGTCGCTTGGTATGGCGTGCGCAATTATCAAGCGCGCAATTTCATGCGTGACCAGATGACGGTCGGTGATGGCGTGTTGTTCTATCACTCCAATTGCAAAGTGCCGGGTATCGCAGGTATTGCCACGGTCAGCAGCGTCGCCTATCCCGATGCCACGCAGTTCGACAAAAAAAATAAATACTTTGATGAGAAAGCTACGCCGGAACAGCCGCGCTGGTTCAATGTAGATGTGCGGCTGGTGAAAAAAATCGCGCTGATTTCGCTGGATGAGATGCGTCAACATCCCGCACTGGAACGCATGCGGACCTTGCAGCGCGGCAATCGACTTTCCATCACGCCAGTCGATCCTGCCGAGTGGAAATTCGTCTTGAATAATTTGGTGCGCGATTAAGGTGGAATGGTATGTCGCTTATCTGCTGCTGGGTGCGCTGGCCGGATTCCTCGGTGGGTTGTTCGGCATAGGCGGCGGGACGATACTCGTGCCGCTGTTGTTATGGCTGTTCGAGGCGCAGCATTTCCCGGCTGAGCAGACCATGCATCTGGCCTTGGGCACCAGCATGGCAGTGATTCTGTTCACCGCGCTGGCCAGTATGCGCAAGCATCATCAGCATGGTGCCGTGGATTGGCATGTGGTGCGCGGCATTACGCCGGGCATCTTGCTGGGTACGTCACTGGGGGCAGCGTGTGCAGCCTATCTTCCCGCGCATGGCCTGAGCCTGCTGTTTGCTCTGTTCGTTTATTTCGCCGCGCTACAGATATTGCTGGACCTGCGTCCGCATGCTGCGCGACGCTTACCCGCATCGGCAGGGATGAGTGCCATGGGCGTGTTCACCGGTTGCTTGAGTAGTCTGGTGTCCATAGGCGGAGGTACGCTCGTCATCCCGTTCTTGGTGTGGTGCAATGTGCCTCTGCGTCATGCCATCGGCACATCATCCGCCATCGGTTTTCCCATCGCGCTGGGTGGCTCGTTGGGCTACATCGTCATCGGAGCGCACTTGGCAGATTTGCCGTCGCCGCATCTGGGCTACATCTATCTGCCCGCCTTGTTCTGGGTCGCACTGGCCAGCGTTAGCGCCGCATCTCTAGGGGCGAAAGCTGCGCATAGGCTGAAGCTAGGCTTGCTGCGCAAACTGTTCGCGGTGTTGTTGCTGGGCTTGGCCTCCAAGATGCTGCTCAAAGCGTTATTTTGAGCAGTGTGGTGTTATCGAGCAGCGGGCGTTTTGTGGCAAACCCATGCGCGCACGATGCAATTCCTGCCGCCGCGCGTGAGGCATTCGGATAAGGCGCGATCCTGAGCGGCCTGACCTGAAGATGCGACTCCGCAACTGCTGATGGTCGACATGCCCGTTTGGTCTGCTACATACGAGCCGTACCTGTATCGAAGCTCAGTATTACCCGACAGCCGACACCGCATTGGAATAAGCCTTCCTGTGCGGCCTGCTCTGGTGTGGAATGATCAACCGCCCATCCATACGCACCATTTTCGTTGCTATATCAATCGCCAAAGCTCCGGCCGCCAGTGCGGAGCCGCCGTAACGGCTTGCCAGCCGTTGCCGCGAAGCCATCTGGCGCACCAGCTGGGCCAGATGTTGATGATGAGCGGCTTGCCCTTAAAGTCGGCAAAACTTTTCGTTTGCCCTGCGAAACCCTGCAGTTTGGGCGCGTGCAGATAGCCGCCAATTTCGACCTCGCCGGGGGCGGCGAACGCCGCCGCGCTTAGGCTGGAGGAGAGAATGCAGAACAGCAGGAGAGCGCGTGCAGGCTCATATGTGCTTGACTGGTTTTTTGTGTAGCTCGAATCCGGAGAAGGAGATGCTCAGTTCGCCGCCCTCCTTGTGCAGGTGCAGGGTCTCGCCCTTGCCCGCGCCCAGACCCGCCATTACGATCTCGTCATCGGCCACGGGATCAAATGCGACGCGGAATACGAAGCCCGGTTTCTCAACGAAAGTGAACGCACCGATGAGTAGTCCATCCTCGTGCATCACCCGCACCGTCTTAGGCATCGGGCCGTCATGTTTGTTGACGATCTCGTATTCGCCGACGTAATCCAGCATAGATTTCGGGATGCGGTGCGGCAAGATTTTTTCGCCGATGAGCATTGTTTGCCCGTGGCTCTTCAAGGCCAGTACGTCGCGACCATCGATCTTGTGTAGCGATAGGTTCAACTCTTCCAACAAGTCGATCTTGAACGGGATGAAACCGAACAGTTTGAAGCGCGTGCCGAATTGATTGCCTTCGCGGGGGATCAGCTCCAGCTTCTGTCCCATCACTTCCGCGACCAAGTCGCCGCTCTTGCCGCTCACTTTAATCAGCCCGATCAGCGTGTCGAAATAGCCTTCATAGGCACGCATGTCGGTTTGGGATAGTGGTACGTTCTTCAGCGTCGTGGTGACTTGTTCGGGTGGCGTGATGCCGTGCTTGGCTTGTAGTGCGAGCTTGAGTGTCTCGCTGGCGATTTTGTCGACGATGCCGCTCGCTGTGACCGAGTTGGACAGCACCACCACGCCCAGCTTGTGCTCGGGCAGTACCGCCATCAGGGTGTGGAAGTTCAGTGTCGTGCCACCATGATTCGCCACGATTCCGGCATTGGGTACATCCACGCCGCTGAGCATCCAGCCCAATCCCATCTTGTAGTCGAAGTCCATTGCCACATGCGTGTTTTGCACCTTGAACATCTCGCGCAACGATTCCGCAGGCACGATTTGCTTGCCGTCGTAGCGACCTTCGGCGAACACCATCTGCATGAAATGCGTCATGTCGTTCGCGCTGGAATTCAAGCCGCCCGATGGCAGGTCGCGCAGCGGGACCGCCTCGACCTCATTGTGATTGTCGTAACTCTTGCTCGGGATGCGGGCCGCGAATTCGGAATGCGTCATGGCGAGCGGATGCAGCAATTGCCGCTCCATAAGATTTGCATAACCGTCTGCCGCACCTACTTTGCCGAGTGCTGCGCCGAGCAGTGTCACGCCCAGATTGGAATAGGCGAACACATAGTCAGGTGGGAAGGCCATGTACTCGTCCTTCACGGCGGTCACAACATCGGTGAACGGTCTGGGATGATGTTCGCTCATGCCTCGTACCCAGTTGCAGGGCAGACCGGAATGGTGGGTCATGATGTTGCGCGGCGTGATTTTGCTGGTCGCGCCGAAGCGGCTCTTGATGGAGAATTCCGGCAGATAAGTTTGCAGCGGCTGGTCGATATCCAGCTTGCCCTGAGCCGCGAGTTGCATCGCTGCCGTCGCGGTGAATACCTTGGCGATTGAGCCCATGTGATAGACCGTATCGGCAGTCGCCTTCACGTTAGCCTGCCGGTCGGCATAGCCGAAACCTTGCGTCCACACGATGCGCTGGTCATCCACCAGCGCGATGCTGAGTCCGGTGATATTCGCATCGCTCATCTCGTGTTTGATCAACCAGGTGATGTATTCCTGGGTGTAGTGGTAATCGCCGTGCGACGGGTTGGCGGGTTTCTGCGGCGGCGTGCTACACGCGCTCAAGCAGGCGAGGGAAATAATTATGCAGATATTGCGCAGCGACACGGGGCTTCCTTAAGTACAGGTCATACAAGGGGCGGCATTGTATAATGCCCTGCGATTTTCAACCTCCTCTACGCAATGATTCTTTTACCCCGCCGCAACTGGGAGCCGACGCTTGCCATTCAGTGTTCCATGCTGGTTTTTATCGGCGGCATAAGCCTCGTTTTGTGGCAGCCCGGCTGGTGGGCATGGGGCGCGGGCATGGTGATCCTCAATCATTTTTTACTCGCGCTCGCAGGCTTGGTGCCGCGCAGCGCGCTGTTAGGCCCGAACATCACCCGCCTGCCTGCGGATGCCGCACAGCGCGGCGAACTGGCGATCACCATAGACGACGGCCCCGATCCAGAAGTGACGCCGCAAGTGCTGGACATTCTCGAACGTCACCAAGCCAAAGTGACTTTTTTCTGTATAGGAAAACTCGCCGAGCGGCATCCCGAATTGTGCCGCGACATCATCCGGCGCGGCCATGCCATCGAGAATCACAGCCTTTCCCATCAGTGGTTTTTTTCACTGCTCGACCCTTGGAGTATTCGGCGTGAAGTCGCCGAGGCGCAACGTCTACTGGGCGGCATATGCGGACAGATGCCGCGCTTCTTTCGTCCGACGGCGGGGCTGCGCAACCCCGAACTCGAACCGGTGCTCGCCGACTGTGGCCTGCAGCTGTGCAGTTGGAGCAAACGCAGTTTCGATACGCGCGTGGGCGATGCCGAAGTGGTGCTGGCGAAATTGACGTGCGACTTGCAGAGCGGCGACATTCTGTTGTTGCATGACGGCAGCGCGGCACGCACCGCCAGCGGCACGCCGGTCATCCTCGAGGTGCTGCCGCGCCTGTTGGCTCATCTCGCGCAAGCGGGTCTTCGTTCCGTCACCCTACGTTCTGTCATCCCATGACCCCACATTTTCGACGCACTTTGCTGACCCACGCCATCTTGCCTTACCGTGCCGCAGGCAGCTTCGCCTGGCACTTCGCCAAAGGCAAGCTCGCGGGCGACCCGGCGTTCTTCGGCCTGCTCGAGCACGGCCTGATTCCGGATGCCGAACGCCTGATCGACCTGGGCTGCGGCCAAGGTCTGCTCGCCTCTTGGCTGCTCGAAGCGCGTGCGCTGCATGAGTCCGGCGAGTGGCCGGCGCATTGGCCAGCCGCCCCGAAAATAGGCCGCATCTGGGGACTGGAGTTGATGGACAAGGATGTGCAGCGTGCGCGCGCCGCACTCGGTGCGCGGGCGAGCTTCGAGACCGGCGACATACGCACCGCTGAGTTGGGCAAAGCCGAAGTGGCGATCATCCTAGACGTGTTGCACTACATCAGTTACGCGGCACAGGAGGATGTGCTGCGCCGCATCCGCGCCGCGCTGCCCACCGGCGGCACCTTCATCACCCGCATCGGCGATGCCGCTGGCGGCCTGCCGTTCCATTACAGCAACTGGGTGGATCGCACCGTGTTCTTCCTGCGCGGTCACGGCATCATCCCCATCTATTGCCGCACCCTGAGCGACTGGTTGGAAGTGTTCGAGCGCAACGGCTTCGAAGTCGCACCGCTGCCCATGCACCAAGGCACACCGTTCTGCAACGTGATGCTGGTGGCGAAAGCGATCTGACGCGGCCGCACTCGTCATACAACTTTTCGCACTTGAAACGGTCTATTGTTTGGCTTAGCCTGTGCGTTCCATCCATCACAAAAAACAAGGGAGAATGCCATGCAAAAATTTCTGAGACTGTTTGCGATTCTGGGACTCGTTGCCGTGACGACTACCGGCTGCGTCAACCGCGCAACAGGCAGCATAGAGGCCGCGACCAATTTGCCCTCGCTGAAGACCATGTACATTAAGAAGATACCCAAGGATGATGCCACTCACGCGCTGATCGCCGAAAAATTGCGCAGCAAGGGCGTCACCGTCACCAGTGGCGTCGAAGCCGCACCAAGCAACGTCGATGCGGTCGTGACCTATATCGACAAATGGATGTGGGATATGACCATGTACATGATGGAGCTGACCATCACCATCCACGATCCGAAGACCGATGCACAGTTGGCCACAGGCAATTCCATGCACGGCTCGCTAACGCGAAAATCGCCCAAGGAGATGGTCGACGAAGTCGTCGATAATATTTACAAGGGTGCTAATAAATAGGAGGAGCTATTCGTTCCGGAGAAAGCAAAGGCCCGTTGCAAGCGGGCTTGCTTTTGCGAAGCAGCGTGTCGCTTCGACTTGCAGAAATTAAAAAAGCCGCATCGCTGCGGCCTTCACTATTGCATAGTGCTAGATTGTTACGACTTGAACTTTTCTTCACCATTCCTGATGAATGAAATCGTAGTCACTACATTCTTTTCATCAAATGAAATCACTGCCAGATTTCGATTGGTAGGAGAAAAAATGCCGGCGTGCCTTGTTACGGTATAAGCATAGACCAAACCGCGCCCATTCTTTTCCTTGATGACCGGGTAGAGAACCTCGCCCGAGGGTTTGCCCATGATGTTGATTACATCAGACATCGTGCTTTGCCCCTTTTTAATCAAAGCTAATTTTTCGGAATCAAATAGCGTGGAATCAACATCAAAAGAGCTGTTGAATTCATCGCCTACCATCACGTCATTGAAGAATGAATAGGTCAATGTTCTTTGTGGAACGATCATGCCCCAGAACTTCGCACTTTCCACGTAAAAATACGTAAAGACTTTAAGCTTCTCGCCGTTCAGTTGCACATTGTCGTTCTGAGATGTTGGCTTTCCGGCCAATTTTTCTACATCAGCCTGAGTGGATTTGCCAAGAGCAAGGGTATCTTTTTCCGGACGCACAAAACTATGCGCACAGCCCGTCAAGAAAAGGATGATGGTAACTAAGGTAATTAAGCGGAACGATTTCATTAACTTCTTTCTCTCTTTATAAAAATGGTGCGTTTAACTACACGTTTGAGGTATCTCGCCCAGCATGCCGAAGATGAACAAGTGCAGTGCCGCGCATCATGCCCCTTCGTTAAAGTAAATGTCGCTAGACTAAAACCACTTGCGCCAGATCAAGACTGGCAAGCGGATGATAAATCCGGCGAACAGGCGAATGTGCATGCCAGTCAGCAACAGGTTGTCGCGCAGATAATTGAAGTGCGACACGCCACCGTCTTCGGGCCGGAAATATTTGACTGGGGCGGGGAGGTTGACCGGGCGCGCACCGCGCCAGCACAGGCGCACCGCGACCTCCGGGTCGAAATCGAAATGACGCATCCAGTGACTGTCATCCATCACCTCCAGCAGCAGTTGTGCCGGATAAACGCGGAAACCGTACAGCGAATCGCCGATGCCCTGCCACAGCGTCTCCAGATTCGCCCACCAGTTGGAGATCTTGCGCCCACCTACGCGCAACGCAGGCGCGCTGGCATCGAACACCGGCACGCCGAGTACCAGCGCGTTGGCATCCTGCATCGAGGCCGCCATGAATTCCGCTATCTTCTCGGCCGGATGTTGCCCGTCCGAATCCATCGTCAGCACATGTGTGTAGCCCAGCCGCCGCGCTTCGCGCACACCGTGCAACACCGCCGCGCCTTTGCCCTGATTGCGCGCCAGCACGATAATGCGCAGGCCCTCGTCTTGCTGCGCCATACGCAACAACTCCACCTCGCTACCGTCGCTGCTGCCGTCCACCACCACCCACACCGGCGACCATTGCGCGCGTGCGGCGCGCACCGTGGGATACAGGGCGGCCCCGCTGTTGTAGCTGGGGATGAGGACAAGATGTGAAGTGGAAGTGGTACTCATGCTTTATCTCTGTGTTGTTTTCTGTTTTGACATCTCGCGGCGGTAATAGCTTTCCAGATCGGCGACGAAGGTCTTCACATCCCCTGATGCGTCGAAACGTTCGCCCAGACGGACGCGGTATACCAGCGGGAACTCGGGCTTCTTCAGCAGTGGCCAATGCTTGCCCAAGAAGGGCGTGTTGGTCTCGATGAATACGGTCTGGATCGGCACGCCGGCCTTCTTCGCCACCAGACCGAAGCCGCCTTTGAAGGCATTGATAGGCTGAGTCACGGTGCGCGTGCCTTCGGGGAAGATCAACAGCTGGTGACCGTCGCGCATCGCCGCCGCCGCGCGGCGTATCAGGTTGCCGGTGGAGTCGTTGCGTATATAGCCCGCCATGCTCGCGCCGCCGCCCAGCATGGGATTGTCCAGCAGGGTGGCTTTCAGCACGCACACCATGCGCGGCAGACGCGAGCCGATCAGCACCACGTCTATCAGAGCCGGATGGTTGGTGGCGATGATGAGCGGTTCGCCACGCAAGGCATCCAGCGCGGTCAGGTCTAGTTTCACCAGACCGCTGGCACGTACCAGAAACAAGTAGATGCGGAACACCCGCATGATGGCGTACTGCCCGATGTGTTCCGCGACGCGGTGCGGCAATACGTGGCGCAGCAGTCCGGCGGGCAGACTCCACGCTAGGCACAGCAGCGCAAATAGCAGCAGACCACCGTACAGCACGCAGTATTCGTACAGAGATTTCAGTCGTCTCAGCATCAGTCTTCGTTCACTTCGATCAGCTTGTCGGATTTATCTAACACCCAAGTGACCGCGCATCCTATCGTAAAATATTGTTTGCTCTTGACCAGCGGACTGTCGGCAAACACCGCGCCGTTCAGGTTGTCCCATTTCATGAATCCGCCAGTCCAGTAATCGTTGTGGCGTTTGTTCAGTGCCACGATGAATTGCGTGCCCGCGTAGCCGCCGCTGGCGTTGTAGGCGGGGCGTGTGGCGGTCGCATACTGCGGCGCGACCTGATAGAAATATTGGTGATAGCGGCGATCAGAAAAGATCAAGCCGCCCACTAGGCCAAGGTTCCAGCCGCTGTGCTTGATGTCATGCACATCCAGATCGAGCTGCGGTTGGAACAGCCAGCCCACCGGCTGCACATGCTTGAAATCGGAGCCGAGCACCCCGCGCAGGGGCATGCGCAGATCGAAATTGGTCTTCTTGTCCTCGGAATAATAGAAATGCACATTGAGCGATGGGCCGATCTCTAGGGTCGGATCGAGGTTGGGCATGCCCTGCCGCGCGACGGCGTTCTTGGCCGGCACCGAGCCGTTCACGCTGACATCCATCTCCACATCGCCGTGGCGAAAGATCAGGCCGCGCACCCGTTCGCGGTTGATCTGGATCTTCTCGCTGCGATAGGCGAAATAGGGGATGGGTAGCAGGAAGGTGCGCCGTTCATTCGCGCCGCGATAGACGGGAAAATCGATGGCCGCCAGACCCGCGCCCAGCTCCCATTCGGGTTTGAGTTCGGTCTGGGCTTGCGCGGTCGCGATGCAGAATGCCGACAGGACAACGGCTAGGAAGCGGGGCGTAGGCTTCAACACTTACGAGGACCCGTGCGCCCGCGCATCGTTGAAATAAGCGCCCTCTATCTCCAGCAGCAAGTCGGCGCGGCAGATGTTCGAGTGCAGATAGACCGCTGTGCAGGCGGGGCCGAATTCGGCCAACAGCTTGGCTTGCACCATCGCTAGGTCCGCTGCGTGGCGCAGATAGACCTTGAGCAACATGCGTCCGTGCGCAGGGTCGTAATGGGGAATCTGTTGCAGCAGGGTGCGGATATTCAGTAGCGTCTCGACGGTCTGCTTTTGCGCGTCGCCCTGATGTAGCGTCTCGTAGCCGACGATGCTGGCCGTGCCGGAGATGAAGAAGCAATATTGCCCGCCCAGTGTCGCCGACATGGCGCGCACGAAGATCGGACTGCGCGGGCCGAACACTTGCGGATAGAGGTATGCGCTCACCTGGCGCGGGTTCTCCACCGCTTTGCCTGGCTGCTTGCCTGCCATGAAATAGAGGGTCAGTGAACCGCTGTCGCTACCCAACGCGCTCGCGGCCGGGACGCTCTCCTCGCTGATGCTGCGACCGCTGGCGACAAAGGCGGCATGACGACCGACGTTGAAGCCGCGATAGCGTTCCATACCGTTCTCGTCGTCATTGATCTGCGGGAAGTAGTGCCAGACGCGTAACAGCTTGGGATAGTCGTGACGGTCGATGAATTCGAACAGTCGCTGGTAAGCTTGTTCGGCCAGCATCTCCAGCGTCTCATTCACACCTTGTTTCAGCGTCAGGCTGGCGAACAGCACCTTGCCGTCGCTCGCACCGCTTATGCCACAGTGTGCGCAGGCCGTTACGGGCGCATCGCTGGTCCACACCTCGAAGCTGGTGTCCTGCGCGCCCACCACCGGAATATCCACCCACAACGGCGTGAAGTCGCAATCAGGCAGGGCACGCTCGCGACCGAAACCGATCAACGCCAAGACTTGCCCGGCGTGTTTGCCCAGATAGGGGACAACCTCATTGGCATCCAGATAGGCGAGGCCGAACTGTTTGTCGAGGCTCATCATGTCAGCCTGTCACACCCATTTCGACGACGCGTATCGATTGCCGGCGTTTGCGCCACGCCAGCACCGTGCCTTTGGGGTCGGACAGACTCTTCATGTAGTACATCGCTTTGAACATGAACAGCCAGAAGGCGTGGTTCTTCTTGCCGAATACATCACCTATCAGCACCGAGATCAATGCCTTCTTGATCTTGCTCTCGTTGCCTTGGTACATGAGCATATTGCGCATCGCCGGCGTGGTGATGCGATAGATAAACCAAGAGAAAACTTTCGGGCCGTGCGCCATGGCCTTGTCGAACGACCTTAAGGCGCGCGCCGCTTGCTGCGGATGGTTCAAACAGGTCTCTACCGTGTCTGCGCCGACGAATGCACTGTTCATCGCCAGGAATACGCCGGAAGAGAAGACCGGGTCGATGAAAGCGAACGCGTCACCCAGCAGGATGAAGTTCTCCCCCGAGGAATGTTCGGAAAGATAGGAGAAGTTGCCGGTGGCCGTGACCGGAGATTCCAGCTTGGCGTTTTTGAGGCGTTCCGCCAGTGCCGGACACAGGGCGATGGTGTCAAGCAGGAAGCGCGTGGTGTCGGTCTGGCGCGACTTCATGTAGTACGGCCAGCAGGTCGCGCCCACGCTGGTGTTGCCATCCGCCAGCGGGATGAACCAGAACCAGCCGTGCTCGAACCAGAACAGGCTGATGTTGCCCTCGACTTCGCCTTCCAGACGTGTCGCGCCGGAAAAGTGGCCGAAGATCGCCGCGCTGTTGTGTTTCTTGTTGCGTTGCTTCATCTGAAAATGATTGGACAGAAAGGTGTCGCGCCCTGAGGCATCCACCACGAACTTGCTGCGTATGCTTTGCGTCTGACCGTCTTTGCCGGTCGCCGTGACCGTCGCGCCCGCGCCCGCATGGAACTGGATGGCGGTCACTTTGCATTCTTCGATGGCGCGCGCGCCTTTGTTTGCCGCGTTCTTGAACAGGATGTCGTCGAACTCGTCGCGGCGTACCTGGTACGCAGATGGATAGGTATTGTCCCAGGCATCGTTGAAATCAATCATCACCGGCGCGCCGTGCCAGGGCGAGACGAACTCCGCGCCGAGTTTGACGATGCCGATGCGCTTGATGTCGTCGGCCACGCCGAGGTTATCGAACAGCGGCATGTTCATCGGCAGCAGCGACTCGCCGATATGGAAACGCGGGTGCTTGGCTTTTTCCAGCATCAGTACATCGCGACCGCGTTGTGCCAGTAGCGCGGCGATGGTCGAACCGGCAGGACCGCCGCCGATGACCAGTACCTCGCAGCTATTTTCTTGAACCGACATGGTGCTCCTTATTGATTGCGCAGCGCAGTTTGCATTACTCGGCCTTGTTGACTTCGACGCGGGTCAGTACCTGATCGCCACCAGCGTTGAAGGTCAACACGCCCTCGCTTTTATAGGAATATTGCAGGGCCCAGCGATCCGCACCGAAATAGAACGGGATGGCGGCTTTGCCGGTGGGGTGCGTCCATTGTTTGGTCGGCTGGCCGATTAGTTTGGTCACTTGCGCGCTGGTCATGCCAATCTTCAATTTGGCGAACTTGCTGCCGGCAGCAGGCTTGCCGACGATCACGCCTTCGACCGGTGCTTCTTTTTTTGCTGTGTCTTTGATCGGAGCGGCCTTGTCGGGTGAGGATTTGGCTGCGTGAGCAGGTGGGTTGCTAGTCTCGGTGGTGGCTGATTGGGATGCGCAAGCCGTTGCGAAAATCGCTGTCAATACGGTCAGCAGCAGATGTGATCTTTTCATTTTTTATTCCCTGTGTGCGCGCTGGATAGCGTCGTTAAGTGCCGCGAAAATCACCGCGCATCTTAACTGCTATCCCTGCCCCGGGCAACCAACGGCGCAGCGCTGGCGTGGTAATGATGGTGCTGAAGATGGCCATCAGCACCAGCATGGTGAACACGTTTTGCGAGATGACGCCGATGTCGAAACCGACGTTGATGATGATGAGTTCCATCAGCGCGCGCGTGTTCATCATGATGCCGATCACTGTCGATTCCTGATGATTCAGGCCCGACCAGCGCGCCGCCAGATAACAGCCGCCCAGCTTGCCCAGGGTGGCCAGCACGATGAGCAGACCGCACCAGCCCCACAACTCCCAGCTATCCAGCGCGCCGATGTTGGTGCGCAGGCCGGTATAAGTGAAGAAGATAGGCAGGAAGAACACGCCGACGAACTCGCCGACTTTCTTGCGCCACGCCTTCACCACCTCGTGCTGGTCGTGCAGCAGCACGCCCATCATGAAGCCGCCGAAGATGGCGAAGATGCCGATCTTGTAAGTCGCCATCGCCGATAGAAAAATGGTGGCGATGAGTAAACCGAGTAGGTTGTCGGAGAAGCGATGCTCGGTCACCACCGAATGGTGTATCGCCTTGTGCAAGGCCGGACGCACCAGCAGCCAACTCACCGCGACATACAGCAGCAGCAGCCCCAAAGTCTGCGCAAAACTGCCCGCCGAGAAATTGGACAAAGACACCGCCGTCACCACGGCCAGTAACAGCCAACCGACCACATCGGTGATGGCGGCGACACTGATGGCGATCACACCGAGTTTGGTGCGCGTCATATTGAACTCCATCATGATGCGCCCGAGTATCGGCAGCGCGGTGATGGAGAATGCGGTCGCCACGAACAGACCCGAGGCCAGATGATTGGCCTGCGGCGACAACAACGGTGCGGTGTAGTAACCGAAGGCAAAACCCAGCGCGAACGGCAACATGATGCCGACGGCAGCGATGCGCATCACCGCCGTGCGATTGTGTTTCGCGGTCAGGTGCGAGAAGTCGAACTCCAGACCAATCTGGAACATCAGCAACACCAGACCGATCTGGCTCAGGATGAACATCGGTTGTGGCGAACTGGACTTGAACACGTACTGGAACACCTCCGGCGCCAGCAGCCCGAACAGCGACGGCCCAAGCAGAATGCCGATGACGATCTCGCCCACCGCGCGCGACTGCGAGATGCGAGTCGCGATCTCGCCGCCGACGCGCCCCATGATCACGATCACCACCAGTTGCAGCAACGTAAAGAACAGCAGCGCTTCGTTCTGATGGGTGGCGGACTGTGCCAGCGCTGCGGTGCTCATGCGTCTGTCCTCACGATCAACATGGCAGAGAAGATCAGGCTCAGCACCGCACCGGCTGCCACGGTGAAACCGATGGCATTCAGCACCGGCGACTGCGAGAACGACAGCAAACCGAAACCCAGCACCGTCGAAGCATTGGCGAACAACAACGACGCGACGGTACGCTCCCGGTCTTGCGGCGAAGCACAACGCTGGTCGAAGAACAGCGCATAGTTGGAGCCGACCGCCACCACCAGCAACAAGCCGATGAGATGGAAGATGGACAGGGTGTGGCCGCTGAGTAGCAATCCGGCGGTGACGATGATGACCGCTGCGACCAATGGCAGGCACACTTCGAACACGCGCCGTGCCGAGCGCAAGCTGACGAACAACAACACGACGATGGCCAACGCCCCCAGCAGCGCGTTGTTGGCTGCTTCACGGCGATAGTCATGGAACATCTGCTCGGACTCGCGCTTCATGTCGAGCAGTACGAAATCGGTCTCGGTGCTATGGCGTATGCCTTGCTCGATGACATGGCCATCCTGCACACCGCGCAGCGGCAACATCAACACCCATCCGTTCTCCCGTTGCAGCAGCAGTGAATCCAGTTTCAGCGCGAGGCTGCTGCCTTGCAACGCAGACCGCTCCAGCAACGGTTGCTGTTTGGCCAGCGCGATCTCATGCGGGAAAGTCGCAAAGGTCGCCGCACGGAAGGGCAGATCGCGCAGCGCCTGATTCAGGTTCGTGCGCAGCGCCGCCTCTTGCGGCAAGGCCGACTGACGCGCCGACTGTGCACGGCGACTGGGTAGCAACGGCATATCGTAGCCTTCCAGAGTACCGGCTTGCACCTGCTTGCTCAGGATGGCGCCGATCTCTTCGCCCTGCTGCAGCACGCTCTCCTGATCGGCTGCGTTGAGTACCAGCATGTAGCGCACATCCGGCGCGCCCATGTCGTTGCGCAATTGCTGGTCCAGCGTCTGCAACTCTTGCGAGATCGGGCTCATGCTCGCCAGACTGTCGTTCCACAAGTTATCGCGTTTCACGATCAGCAACGCCAAGGCAGCCACGACCAGCACCGCCAAAGCGAGGCGCGCACGCGGCGCGACTTTGACCAGTCTCATCAGCGTGCTGCTCAAGCGCGTCGAGGCATGCACGGAGAATCCACTGGGCAACAGATTCGGCAGCACCCAGCGCGTGGTGCTGACTGCGGCCAGCAGACCGGCGATGGAGAACAAACCGAGTTGGGCCAGACCGGTGAAGCCGGAGAACAGCATGGCGCTGAAGCCGCATACGGATGTCAGCACGCCCAGTCGCAGCGTCGGCCAGATGCGCTGCAGCGTGCTCTGCGGCGTGCCGTTCTGTTCGATCTGGGTGAACAGGTAGATGGCGTAATCCACGCCTTCGCCGATCAGCGTGACGCCGAAACCGAGCGTGATGCCGTGCACGCTGCCGAAGCCCACACTCACCGCAGCGATACCCGCCAACGCGCCGCTCGCCACCGGGAACAGGCCCAGCATCAGCACGCGCGGCGAGCGGTACAGCAGTAGCAACATGGTCGCCACCAGCAAGGTGGCGATCAGCGAAAGGCGCCAGGCATCATCGCGTATGGAAGCGCGCGACTGCACCGCAAACACGCCGGGGCCGGTCATCTGGATGCGTGCAGCGACTTGCAGTTGCTTCGATGCCTGGTCAAAGGCTGCCTGTATGTGTTGCATGGCACGCTCTTGCGCGTCGATGTCGGAGCCCGAGCCTTTGGTCTGCATCAACAACATGGCGCGCGTGCCGTCACGCGCGAACCACACTCCGTCTTGTAGCGCCGGATGCGTCTGACCTTCCAGTTGTTCGAGCAGATGGATCACTTCGCCGCTGGGGTCGTTGGGCAGCACGCGCTGTGCCATGCCGCTCATCGGTGTGCTCAATAGTTCGAGATAGCCGAACAAGCTCCCCTGCAAGCCTTGCGCGCTAAAGCGTTGCGGCGTGACCGCGTCGCTCAGTACATAGCGGTTGCGCCACAACAGCTCGAAGTCTTTTTCCAGTGCGATGTTCTCGCCGTTGTTCACCGACACCAGCTCGTCATCGCCGCGCAAAGTCGCCGCCATGCCTTTGCTCAGTTGCGCCAACTGCGTAGCGGGTGTGCCTTCCACGCCGACCAGAATCAGGCGCGACACCACGCCGTCGCGCAATTGATCGACCATGATCTGCTGCGCGGGCGTCGGTGTGCGCGGCAGGAATGCCGACATGTCGGCGTTGAATGCGGAACGGCTGATGATGTAGATGCAGGCGGCGAGCAACGTCAGCCAGATGAACAGCGCGCCATATTTTTTGAGCTTCATGGTGCGGACTCGGTGACTTTCATCAGCGCGTGGTCGCCGTTGGATTCGAACGTCTCTATGCTATCCAACCAGTTACCGTGTCCGGCGATGCGTATCTCGCGTATCACTTCGCGGGTCTGCTTTTCGCTGGGCAACAGGCGCATCTTCCAGTGTGCGGCATCACCGGATAATTCGATGTTGTAAAAGCGTTGCAAGGTGGGCAGATCGCCCGCCAGTGTCGAACGGATGCTCTCGACGAATGCCCAGATCGCCGGATATTCCTGCAACACCAGCGTGCGCTTGATGTTGCGCGCCTTGCTGTCTATGCTGAGCACGCCTTGCTCCAGCACCAGACTTTCCACCTTGGGCGTGAGGGTGTGTTTTTCCAGGTGACCGGGTGATTGGAACGACAGCGTGCCGGACGATTCCAGCGGGCGGTTGAGCACGCTCAGATATTTGCGCTCAGTGAACTTGCCTTCCGCATGGTGGACTTGCGCCAGCGTCTGCATCAGTTGCTGCACGCTCCATGCGCCACTCTCTGCATTGGCGGTGAGCGGGATCGTCAGCGATAGGAACAACAGGGCGCGTAGCATCATTTCCAGAAGTCGTAGAAGTTGAACCAGTTGTAGGGGGCGTTGCGGCAATGCCGTTCTATGCCGGACACATAACGCTGCATGGCTTGTTGCAACGCCGCATTGCGCGGCACGCCAGCCAGCGCGCCCATGTCGGCGACCTGCTCGAAATACAGGTCGTAGCGATTGCCGCCGCGATACACGCCGGCCATCAGCAACACCGGGCATTTCAACAGGTAAGCCATGCGCAAAGGGCCGGTGGGAAAGTTCGCCGGCGTGCCGAGAAAATCGCAACGCACGCTCGCTCCGCCATGCTCCAAGCCACGGTCGGCGAGGATGCCGATGAACTCGCCGCGTTGCAGGGCCTGTTCCACTTTGAGCATGGAGTCCAGCTTGCCCAGACCGATAACATGCTGCGCCAGATCGGGGTTGATGGCCTTGAGCACGGCGTTCAGCTTTTGCGCGTTCTCTTCGTACATCACCACGCTGGCGGGCGGACCTTGTATCTCGTCGGCATACGCGCGGGTGATCTCGAAGCTGCCCAGATGCGCGCCGAGCAGGATGCAGCCGCGCTTGGCGGTAATCAATGCCTGTGCCGCTTCATCCAGATGCGCGCTCACCGCGAACTTATCGTAGCGGCCATTGAGCAGGAACACCCTGTCCAGTATGGTCGAAGCGAAGGTGTGGATGTGGCGCAAGCCGTCACTGAGCAGCGGTTCATGTCTCAGCACCTTGCGCAGATATTGCTTGGAGGCGACCCGCGCGTCACCGGCGAACAGGAAGAAGTACAGGCAGATCGGATAGAGGAACAGGCGCGCCGCGCGTCGCCCTAGGGTGAGCGCAACCCAGACGATGAAGCGTAACGCCAGCAGGTTGCTGCGCTCTGGTCTGCCTGCCCATTCTGCGGTAGGTTCGGTCGGTTTAGGTGCGGGCACTGAGGACTCCCGATAACACTTGGGTCTGCGCAACCGTACAGTCGAACTTGATCGCGCCGCTGGTCGTGGTCTCATATTCGATGGTCACGCTGTCGCCGGGACGCACCGGATGCTGGAACTTGGCCGACTTCACCTGACAGGATGCGCGCTCATCGCCGTGCGCTGGCGCGATTGCAGCCAGCACTTCGGCCAGCAGCAACGCGCCAGGGATAATGGGATTACCCGGGAAATGTCCGGTTGCGGTGGGATGGTCGGCGGCGAAGCGCAGCGTCAGTGTCGTCATTTTTTTGCGCATTGCTCCAGTAGGCGCAGCAGGGCGTCGCGGCTCAATTTGCCGGTGCTGTTGCGCGGCAAGGCATCGACCAGATACAGCGGACGCGGCAGGAACACCGCATCCACACTGCTGCGCAGCGCGTTCAATATATCGGCACGGCTCATTTTCGGTGCGACCACGAAAGCCAGCGTGCGCTGCATCGAGCCGTCGCTGTCGTCCGGCATGAAGAACGCGCCGTCGCGCACGCCGGGAATCTCATTGAGGATATGGTTGAGGCTGGCCAGCGAGGTGCGCTTGCCAGCGATATTGACCATGTCCACAGCACGCCCGTGCAGGGTGAATGTGCCGTCACTGCCGCGCTCTATCACGTCACTGAGCGGGGCTTCGATCTCGACATGCCCCCCGCGCATCCGGCTGCTGTGTTCGTCCTGCAACAACTCAACATCGCGCAACAGATGCCAGGCCGCGCCTTGTGTGGTGCGGCGGCTCGCCACCATGCCGGTTTCGGTGCAGCCGTAGATCTCATACAGCGGTGCATCGAAGCGTGCCTCTGCATCAGCCGCCAAAGCCGGGGATAGGTGCGCAGTGGCGCACAACACGAACTCGACGGCGGGAACTTGTTCGGCTTCAGCCAGCAACGAGCGCAGGTGGATAGGCGTGGTGATCAGGCAACGCGGGCGCGGCAACGCAGCCAGTTGCGCGCAGATGTCGGCCGGATAGAACGGTCGCTCGGCGACCAGTGCCAGCCCGTTGTGCATCGCCAGCAACATGCTCGACTCCAAGCCGTACATGTGTTGCGCCGGCACCGTGCCCAGCACCGCCATGCCGCAGTCCGGCTCGATGTTCAAGCTGGCGGCCTCCGCTGTCGCGCCCTTGCACAGACTGCCCCAGGATTTTGCATGGGCGAGCGGATGTCCGGTCGAGCCCGAGGTGAACACCAGTGCCGCGCGTTGCGCCGCCTGGATGACGGGGATGGCGCGCAGCTGGGTGTCGGTCTGTGGCAACGTCGGGTAATGCAGCAGCATCACCCCGGAAAAATTCACCTCGCCATCGGCGAGACAGTACATGTCGGGATAGCTCAGCCCCAACCGTGCGACGAAGCTGGCGGTGTAATTGGGCGGCAGCAAGCTGGTCTGGCCGCGTGACAAAGCCGCCGCAAAGCCGACCGCGAAACGATAGCGGTCGGTGCAAAGATTCAGGATGTAGTGCCGCTCCGGCAGGTGTTTCGCCAGTTGCTCGACATCGTGCAGGAACTGCGCGACCGAGATGGCTGCGGCGTCGCGATAGGCGAACACGCTGTCGAGGCGACTGTGACTGATGAGTGGGAAGACGGCCATGTTGAGCCTTAAGGCTGTTTGTCCGGCTTCTTGGGCACGGCGAAATCCTTGCTGTACACCTCGATGGCCTTGAGGATGGAAGTGCGGTGCTGGTCGGGGAAGCGCAGCCTGCGATAGCTGTGTTCGCCGATAAACATGAGTGCCAGCAGCGGCAGGTTCAGCACATTGATGAAGCACGACCACGCGGCGACGGGGGCGAAGCTATACAGCAGTAGCGAGGTGATCACTTGCAGGATGAAATAGCTGCACCAGACGATGGTTACCTGACGCGTGTAGATGGCGATCTCCGGGGTCAGCGGCCCGTTGATGTGGCGCGCGATCTGAGAGATCAGCGGGTCGTGACCGCGCAGCAGTGTGCGTCCGAACAACCACAACAGGAACAGATTGAGCGTGGCATGCGACAGGCCGTTCACCGCCAGCAGGCCGACCCGACCGTGGTCGCCCCTCACGAAGTAGTAGAGCAGTGTCGCCATTGCCAGCAGCAGTAGCGGCCACCAGCCACGGGCAAGGGAGCGAAACATCACCCAACTGGCCACGCCCAGCAAAGGTGCGAACACCAACAGTAATTGCCAAGCCTCGACTTCCTCCTTGAGGATGAAACTGTGCAACAAGATGGGATACGCGACGAACACCACGACCACTAAAACCTTGCCCAAAGTGCCCATCATGCTGGCAACCCCGCGCGGCTCATGTCGTGTAGTCGCGCGCAATACGTGGCACGAGTTTTGGCTCTCGCTGGCGGTGGCAGGAGGGAGTGGGTAGGGGGATTGTTGGCTAGCGTTAGGTGGCACACGTTATAACTGAGAATTCCTGTATTCGTTGCAAGTGTAAGTTGCCGGCATAGTGCCGCGCGTCCTGCAAAATCTAGGGCGGCATTCTACCTGCATTCATCTGCAATCGACAGCGTAGTTGGCCTGCGCGGCAAATACGCGCGGGCGCGAAATCAGTTAACATCCGCGCCTCATAAAATTGACCACGTTAGCTCTCTATGTCCGCAAACAAAACTGACGACACTAGTCACATTGTGCATGCCCCCCATCCTCCCCTCATCGAATACTATGGCCGTGAAGAAGACCGCCGCGACTGGGTGGGCGAACAGTTCAACAAGACTGCGCCCGACTATGATCGCGTCGAAGCCATCCTCGGTCTGGGTACCGGCCCGTCGTATCGTCGCAGGACCTTGCAGTTGGCGGGGTTGAAGCCGGGCATGCGCATCGTCGATGTGGGGATGGGGACGGGTTTGGTGGCGCGCCAAGCTGCTGCCATCGTTGGCGATGCGACGCTGGTCACCGGGGTCGATCCCAGTCCCGGCATGATAGGCAGCGCGATATTGCCAGCCGGTGTGACAGTGGTCGAGGGCAGGGCGGAACAGATCCCGTTGCCGGACGGTGGCTATGATTTTCTCAGTATGGGTTACGCTCTGCGTCATATCTCCGACCTGTCCATCGCGTTCGCCGAGTTCCATCGCGTGCTCAAACCGGGCGGCAAAGTGTGCATCCTAGAGATCACACCCCCTAAGGGAAAAATCGCTGGTGCGCTGATCAAGTGGTACTTCAGGAACATCGTGCCAGGGCTGGCGAGAATGGTCTCCAAAGACAAAGACACCGCGCAGTTGTGGCGTTATTACTGGGACACCATCGAAGCCTGTGCCGCGCCCGAAAGCGTCATGGCGACCTTGTCCGCCGCCGGGTTCGTCAATGTCAAACGCAACATCGATATCGGCATCTGCTCGGTGTATCTGGCTGATAAACCTCTCTAGAGAAGGCCTGAATACTTCCGTTTGCCCTAAGCTTGTCGAAGGGTGATCTCAATAACTCGTTGAGCCGATTAAGTCCCCCGTACATGGTTCGACAAGCTCACCACGAAAGGGGGTTTAATCAGAGACTACCTAGAGAAGTACTGTTAATTCCACA
>JAVHRA010000003.1:0-4901 GCA_036171395.1 Gallionella sp.
CCGTATGACACCTCGCAGTTCATCGACATCTCCATCAAGGAGGTGTTGAAGAGTCTGGCCGAAGCGCTGTTGCTGGTGGTGTTGGTGATGTATCTGTTTTTGGAGAACTGGCGCGCCACGCTGATCCCCGCCATCGTCATTCCCATCGCCTTGACCGGTGCGCTGGTCGGCCTGTATCTGCTCGGTTATTCCATTAACGTGCTGACGCTGTTCGCCATGGTGCTGGCCATCGGTATCGTGGTGGACGATGCCATCGTGGTGGTGGAGAACGTCGAGCGCATCATGTCCAGCGAGGGCTTGTCGCCGCGCGACGCGACGCGTAAAGCGATGGACCAGATCGTCGGCGCCATCATCGCCATCACGCTGGTGCTGATGGCGGTGTTCATTCCTATGGCGTTCTTCCCCGGCTCTACCGGTGCGATCTACCGCCAGTTCGCGGTGACGCTGGTGTTGACCATGATGTTCTCCGCGCTGATGGCGCTGACGCTGACACCGGCTTTGTGTGCCGCGTTGCTCAAACATCATCCGCATCAACTGAAGGGTGGCGGTTTCTTTGGTTGGTTCGACCGCTTCTTTACGCGCACTACGACGGGCTATGTGAGCACGGTGGGCAAGGTCACCAAGAAGACCACGCGCTATCTGCTGGTGTATGTCGCGATCTTTATCGCGATGGGTTGGTTGTTTAGCAAACTGCCGGGCAGCTTCTTGCCGCAGGAAGATCAGGGCTATTTCATCAACGTGATCCAGTTGCCTTCCGGTGCCTCCAAAGAGCGCACAGTGGAAGTGTTGGGGCAAGTGGAGAACTACTACCTCAAGCAGCCCGAAGTGGAACACGTCATCGGTGTGGCGGGTTTCTCCTTCTTCGGACGCGGCCAGAATATGGCAATCGCATTTGTGCGTCTTAAAGATTGGGGCGCGCGTCCTGCCGCCGAGAGTGGTTCGGTGGCGCTGGTGGGCAAGGCCAATATGGCGCTGTTCCGCATCAAGCAGGCGATGATCTTCGCCATCAACCCGCCCCCTATACCCGAATTGGCCGCTACCGGCGGTTTCGATTTCCGCTTGCAGGACAGAGGGGGCAATGGCCGTGAACAACTGCTGGAAGCACGCAATATGGTGCTGGGCATGGCCGCGCAGAATCCGGTGTTCGCCGGGGTGAGACCGGAAGGACAGGAAGCGGGTCCGCAGTTGTTGCTCGATATTGATCGCGTCAAAGCCGAGAGCATGGGCGTGTCAGTCACCGATTTGAACGACACACTGCAAGCGACCTTGGGCGTGGCGTATATCAACGACTTCATCCGTCAGGGGCGCATCCTGCGCGTGCAGATGCAGGCCGAGGCCGACATGCGCAGCACGCCTAAAGACATCCTGCGTCTGTCGGTGCGCAACAACAAAGGCGGCATGGTGTCTTTGTCCGAGTTGACACAAGTGCGCTGGGTAGTCGGTGCGCCCAAGCTGGACCGTTACAACGGCTTGCCCTCGATGAAGATCTCCGGTGGCCCCGCGCCCGGTCGCAGCACCGGTGAGGCGGTGGCCGCGATGGAAGAGATCGCCGCCAAGTTGCCAGCGGGTTTCGGCTTTGAGTGGTCGGGCACCTCCTTCGAGGAACGCATGTCGGGTCAGCAGGCACCGCTGTTATTCGCCATCTCGCTGTTCGTAGTGTTCCTGTGTCTGGCCGCCTTGTATGAGAGTTGGTCGATCCCGTTCGCGGTGTTGCTGGTAGTGCCGTTGGGGGTATTCGGCGCGGTGCTGGCGGTAACTTTGCGCGAGCTGCCCAACGATGTGTATTTCAAAGTGGGCTTGATCGCCATCATCGGCCTGTCGTCCAAGAACGCGATTCTGATCATTGAGTTCGCGCGCAAATTGCAGGATGAAGGCATGAGCTTGATGGATGCTACGCTAGAAGCTTGTCGATTGCGCTTCCGACCTATCCTGATGACCTCCATCGCTTTCATCGTGGGTGTGTTGCCCTTGGCAATTTCGAGCGGTGCCGGTGCGCAGAGCCGTCACGCCATCGGTACCGGTGTGATGGGCGGCATGATCGCGGCGACGCTGCTGGCGGTGTTCCTCGTGCCGGTGTTCTTCGTCGTGGTACGTAAAATTTTCCCCGGCCATGCGCGCAGCCATCAGGAGAGCAAACATGAGTAAGCACCTTGCCCAACAAGGAAGAGCCGTGCGCACTGAGCCTGTCGAAGTGCAAACATTAAAGGTAGGGATAGCCGGTGGTGCTGCGACAGGCTCAGCAGGAACGGTAACGATGTTGCTCACCATATTGCTCGCGGCTTGCTCCATGCAACCCAGCTACGAGCGCCCTGCCTTGCCAGTCGCAGATGCTTGGCCAGTAGCGGCCAGCGGTGTGCCTGCTACCAGCAGCGACATCCCGCATTACTTCCCAGATGCGCGTTTGCAAGGCTTGATCGCCGCCGCACTGGAGTACAACCGCGATCTGCGCATCGCGACTGCACGGGTCGAGGAAGCCCAAGCGCAATACGGCATACAGCGCGCCAGCGCATTGCCTAGCATCAATCTCAATGCGGGCCGAACTGCCTCGTTGACCCCAGCCAGCGCCTCTTTCACCGGCAACCAACTGCATATGCAGCGCTACGACGTGAACGTCGGCATGGTCAGTTACGAGTTAGATTTCTGGGGTCGTGTCAGCAGCTTGAAAGATGCGGCCAAGGCAAGCTATCTGGCAACAGAAGAAGCGCAGCGCGCCTTCCGCTTGTCGCTTATCAGCGATGTCGCCAACGCCTATATGTCGGTAGTGGAACTGAGCGAACGCACTGCACTGGGCGCGGCTACTTTGCAAGGCAGAAAAGACGCGCGTGACATGGCGCAGCGCCGCTATGAGCTGGGTGCGGCGAGTGAGTTGGATAAGTTGCAAGCCGAGATCGCTTATCAATCGGTGCTGGCCGACAAGGCCAGTTTGGAGCGGCAACTGGCGGCGGCAGAAAACTTGCTGGATGCGCTAGTTGGCAAGCAGGTCGAGCAGCTTAAAGACCTGCCCGCCGCACGTAGCTTGGCCGAGCAAGGCATACAGTCCGACCTGATGGCAGGCCTGCCTTCGGAAGTATTGTTGCAACGTCCCGATGTGTTGGCGGCTGAGCAACGTTTACTCGCCGCGAATGCCAATATCGGCGCGGCACGAGCGGCTTTCTTCCCGCGCATCAGCCTGACCGGCAATGCCGGAACCGCTAGCCGTAACCTGTCCGGTTTGTTTGGTGCAGGCAGCGCGGCTTGGAGTTTCCAGCCGCAACTGAGCTTGCCGCTGTTCGCGGGCGGTGGCGACGAGGCCAATGTCGATTTGGCCAAGGCGCGCAAAGTTATCGCCGTGGCCGATTACGAGAAGACCATACAGCAGGCTTTCCGCGAAGTGGCCGACCTGCTCAGTGCGCGCGAGAAACTCGCCGAGCAACTCAGCGCACAGCGCGCCAACACGCAGGCGCAGCAACAGCGCATGAAGTTGGTTGATGCGCGCTATCAGGCCGGTATCTCCAACTATTTGGAAGTGCTGGATGCGCAGCGCGATGCCTACGCCGCCGAGCAAGCCGAGTTGCAGACGCGCCGCGTCTGGCTGGGTGCGGCCACGCAGTTGTACAAAGCCTTGGCCGGTGAAGACCTCGCCAAGTCGCAACAGGTGGCGGCAAAGTGACAGCCGCCGAACTGCGCAGCAATAGTGAGCAGACTCGCGCGCGGCTCATCGTCGCCGCGCGCGAGGTGTTTTCGCAGCAAGGTTTCCAGTCGGCTACGGTGCGCGAAATCTGCAAGCGTGCTGAAGCCAATATCGCGGCGGTGAACTACCATTTCGGCGGCAAGGACGGACTGCTCGCTGAAGCGCTCAACTTCGCGCCGCTGAAAGCTTTGCAGCAGACCAATGCGGTGCTGGATGCCTGCCCCAAGGTGCGGCTGCACGCCTTTATCCATGACTTCATGCATATGTTGCTGGACGAAAAAAAGGCTTCATTGCAATGCCAGATCATGGCGCGCGAATTGGCCGACCCCACACCCGCACTCGACCAGATCGTGCGCGATGCTATCGCGCCGCTGCACGCTTACCTGGGCGGGCTGATATGCGAGGTGGCAGGTCGCCGCTTGGGCAATGCCGAACGGCGCCGCATGGTCGGTAGCATCCTCGGCCAGTGCATGTACTACCGCAATTCGCAGCCGGTGTTGCAGCGCATGCATCCCAAGCTGCGTTACGACCATAAAGAGATCAACGCCATCGCCACGCATATCGCTGCATTTTCGTTGGCCGGGATCGAAGAGATCGCCAGCAAAACATAGGAAATATCCAAGATTGACAGTGGCCAGACTAGCGTAGAGACTGCCACACGATTTTGCATAGCACGGTTGCAAGGTCCGGGGTCATCTGCGGCACAAGCCGAATTAAATTCTAGGAGTTCACATGTTTACGAAGAAAACTGGCGGTACTTTATTGGCAGTATGTTTGTTGGGTGTGTCCATGAGCGCGTTCGCGGCCAAGCCCTGCGAAGAACTCAAGTCTGAGATTGACACCAAGTTCCAGGCCAAGGGCGTGAAGAATTACACCCTAGAAGTGGTCGAGAACGGCAAGGAAGACTCCGGCAAGACCGTAGGCACTTGCGATGGTGGCACCAAGCACATCAGTTATAAGCGCGCAGGCGCGGCAGCTGCACCTGCTGCTGAAGCCGCACCCGCAGCGAAATAAGTAACAACTAGCCACACTAAAAGCCTGTACCGGAAACGGTGCAGGCTTTTCTTTTGGCGTGTGTTGTTGCAGCGTGCTGCAGTACAACCACGGACATGCCCCTTGCGGGTAACCCTACCCCTTAAAGAGGGAGGGATGTGCGCGGAATTCTTCTGCTTATCCATTACAATTCCCGCTGTTGAATCAATTTGGAATCTGCCATGCAAACCCTCACCCT
>JAVHRA010000004.1:0-4898 GCA_036171395.1 Gallionella sp.
CGTTTACAGGCGGGCTTATTGCTCTATGACTCACTGGCCGGGTGGCCTATTTACGGCATGACACATCGTCGCTACGGCTGCAAAGCGTTCCTGCACCATTTCCCTTTCCTAAATAGCCAGCATCTCAAGGGCGGCTATACCTATGGCGATGCTCAGACCGACGATGCGCGTCTGGTGTTGGAACTGATAGACGGCGCGCAGCGTCACGGTGCGGTGTGCGTCTCGCACTGCCGTGTCACCGCCATACGGGAAGAGCAACATCTCGCCTGCGGTGCGACCGTAACCGATCTACTCAGCGGTGAACAGATCCGAGTGCAAGCGCACCAAATCGTGAATACCACCGGCCTCTGGATGAGTGCAAGCGCACCGGGCGATGCTTGGTGCCGCATGAGCAAAGGCGTGCATCTGATCTTACCGGGCGGGTTGACGCATGAAGCCTTGCTCCTGACCGCACCGCAAGATGGCCGCGTGTTCTTCATCATCCCTTGGTATGGCGTGACCTTGCTCGGTACCACCGATGACGACTTCCACGGCACGCCTGAAGCGGTCAAAGTCGAGCAGGCGGATATCCGTTACCTCTTGGATGCGGCCAACCATTACCTTGATGACGCTTGGACGGAAGCCGATGTGCTGGGTAGCTATGCAGGTGTACGCGTGATGCAACGCAGTGACGCGGCCCATCCCTCACAACTCTCGCGTGACTGGGTCTTACGCACGGACGACAATGGGGTGCATTACTCGGTAGGAGGCAAGATCACTTCGGCACGCGCCGATGCCAGCCAGATCGTGGACAAGGTATGCAGCCTGTTGGGTTTACATAAAACCACCGCCACCCACAAGCTAGCTTTCCCGTGGTCACCCGACACTGACTACAGCAGTTGGTGCGCGAATCTGTATTGCCAAGCAGAGCGTCTGCATGTTGATCCGCTCAGTGCGGAATGGCTGATACGCCGACATGGCGCACGTGCTACAGAGGTATTAGACAGCATCAACGCAGATGCTAGTCTGGCTAGGCGCATCGTTCCCGAACTCCCGCTCATCCATGCCGACCTTAACTGGTGTGCGAGCCAAGAGATGGTGGTGCATCTGGACGACCTGCTGCGCCGCCGCCTGCCCTTGTTGATCCTCACCCGCCTAGATGCTGCCCTTCTGCATGACCTCGCCCAAACTGTCGCGGCCTTGCTAGGCTGGGATGCCGCACGCACAGCGGTTGAGATACGTCGCTGCCAACCATGAATGACACCCTGAGTATTGCGCTTGATTTAGGCACGACCTCCATCAAAGCAGCACGGCTGATGCAAGATGGAAAACTGCACCATATCGTCAGCCGCACCGCGCCCGCCATCGATACCCGCAACGGCCAGTATGAAAGCGATGCACTGGTATACGTACAGACCGCCGAGCGCGTGCTGGCCGAGTGTCGTGCCCATGCTGGAACATGCACTACGCTGGGACTATGCAGCCAGCGCTCCTCACTACTCATATGGGATGAACAGAGCGGTGTACCCATCACCCCGCTGATCTCCTGGCAGGATGGCCGGGGCGCTCAGAGTTGTGTCGATCTGCAAGCACATGAGCCGCAGATACGCGCACTATCCGGACTGCCGCTCACACCCTATTATTTTTCCGGCAAGCTGCGCACCTTGTTGCAACAACATCCAGACTGGCGCGATGCGCTGTTGCAAGGTCAGTATCGTGTTGGAACACTAGACACTTTTCTGATCTGGTATTGGAGCAAAGGCCGTCATTTCGTCACCGATGCCTCTATGGCCGCACGTACTCAACTTCTCGACATCAAAACAGCACGATGGTCGCCAGTGTTGTGCGAGTTGTTTGACATTCCACGTTCTATCCTGCCCAGCGTACTCACCTCTAAGCATATGAACTTAGCCCTAGAGAACGGCCTGATTTTGCAAGCCAGCGTGGGCGACCAATCTGCCGCGCTGCTCGCCAGTGTGGCCACAGATGAGCGTGTCGCGCTAGCCAATCTAGGAACTGGATGCTTTGTGGTGCGCCATACGCAGAACGATACCCTGCCCAACTATCTGCGTACCCTGGTCTATCAGGACACGCAATGCCATCTGGCAGTGGAAGGCACACTCAATTCAGTAGCCGCCGCACTCGCCCCGTATCCGGTCGAAAAAGTCCACCTCGATGATTTAGCCCAGCGGGAAATCTACGCGCTGGCGGAACCCAGTGGCTTGGGCGCGCCTTATTTCAACAAACGATTGGGCTTGCAATTCTCTGCATCTGTCAGCGCAGCGACACCGCAAGACATTGCCAGCTTGCTACTCGAAGCTGTAATTTTTCGCGTGGCACGTATTGTTGAGGACTTGCATCGCGACTCCCCTTTAGCGCGCGTCTGTCTCTCTGGCGGCTTGGCCAATCTTGACGTACTACAGCAAGGTATCGCGCAGTGCGTCCCGTGTGAGGTGTATCGATTGGAGCAAAACGAATCCAGCTTGCTCGGCGCGGCCCTGTTGGCCTCAGACCGAGTGTCCGGCAATTTGTCCGCTATGAAAATCATCTCTGTAACAAATCGCAACAGCAAACTGGTAGGGAAGTTTATCGGCTGGAAGAGCTGGCTAGATGGCTTGCTGAACGGCTAACAACGGTTACCCACAATTATCGTGGACGTTTATGTGTATAGGCTGTGCATAACGATAAATATTTGCGTGAACTCAAACTGATAGAGGCCATGCTCAAATACTGCACTGTAATAACCACAGCCTGATTGTTACGCCACTACTTAGCCTGCTCTCTGCGCTTCAGCACCCGCCACATCCACACACCAAACATCACCAACGCTGCCACCACTAGCCATAGTGGCCATAGCACGGGATGGTTCCACTCGCGTCTTAACTGTTCACGTTGTCTATCGTCCACGCGCCAGTATTTGAGTTTGTTGTTGGCCATCACGTTGGGCTTTACGTTGTGCAACCAAGAATGTTGCAGTACATATTTCTTAGGGTGATAGCCCCACAACCAAGGCGAATCGCGGTGCAGGATATCCAACATATGGTCAATGATGAGTTGCCGCTGCGGGGTGTTGTCCATGTTCTTCATCTGTTCGAACAGACGGTCGAATTCAGGGCTGCTGTAGTTGGCGGCATTCTCGCCGCCCTTGCCCACCTTGGCTTGCGCGCCGTTGAGCAGAAATAAAAAATTCTCCGGATCGGGATAGTCTGCGTTCCAACCGAAGTAGAACATCTGCGTATCGCCCTTGCGTATCTTGTCCTGGAAGCGGTTGTAGTCGGTGCTGCGCACCACCAGTTGCACGTTGAGCTTCTCGAACTGTTTGCGCATCCAGTCTAAGCGCGATTTATCGCCCACGCCGGTGGCGGTGGTGTCGAGATTGATTACTAGCGGCTGATGCGTTTGCGCATCCACGCCGTCGGGGTAACCCGCTTCAGCCAGCAGACGTTTCGCAACCGCTACCGATTTGCGTTGCGGCTTGCCGTCCACCCAGTCGTACACCGTAGGATTGATGCCCGCCGCGCCGTCGCGATAACCGAAGATGCCGGGTGGTAGAGGCGACTGCGCCGCGATGCCGCGCCCGTTGGCGAAGATGGACACGAATTCCTCAAAGTCCACCGCGATGGAGATGGCCTGACGGAGTTTCCTAGCCCGCTCTGACTCTCCGCCGACCGTACCATCAAGCCAGTTGAAGCCGGTATACATCGTAGAAGTCTCGACGGCGGTGGACAGCGTGATGCCCTGCACCTGCATGCTAGCGGTGACCGCAGTCTCACCCGCCACATTCACCTGCACCGCCTGATCAAAACTATCCGAGCTGATGCCAGACGCATCGTAATAGCCCTGCAAGAATTTATTCCAATACGGGATGGTCTCTTTCTCCAAGGTGTAGACCACCTTGGCAATCAGCGGCAACGACTGTCCTGCATCGGCCAACAAACCTGCTTGTGCATCGCCCACCGCGCCTTGCGCCGGATAGGCCTCGCGCATGTAGTTGGGATTCTTGCTCAGCACCATGCGCTGGTTGGGATCGTTCTCTGATAAATAATAGGGCCCGCTGCCGACCGGCCACCAGTCCAGACTGAGATTGCGCTCGCGCATCCCGACTTGCGCGTAGAACCGCTCAGCCTCGTACGGCATGGGCGCGAAAAATGGCATCGCTAGCCAGTACTGAAACTGCGGATACTTACCGTTGAGCGTGATGCGATAAGTCTGTTCGTCCACCACTTGCACACCAGACAATTCGTATTTATCTAAATCCAAAAAATCGTCGGGATGCTGCTTGGTTGCTTGCTGCAAAGTCGCGACATAGTCTTTGAAACCGACGATGTATTCGCTCATCACCCCAGCGATAGGCACATGCAGTTGCGGATGAGCGAGGCGTTTGATCTGATAGACGTAATCAGCAGCTGTAACCTTGCGCGTGGAAGTGCGCTTGAAGTCACTCAGGCTATGCACACCTTCTAGGTCCTGTGACTCAGAGATAAAAGCAGGATGGGGCTGATAGCGCATGTCATCGCGGAGATGGATCTCATACTCGCTATAGGCAATCTTCCCTACTGCCGCATCATCAGCCAAAACATGATGCTGCTTATCTAAATAGTGCACCGTAGGCATAGCACTTGCCGCCAACGGCACCAAGCGATACGGACGCTCCAGATAGTGATACTGCAAAGGCGGTGCATAGATATTGGCGAGGAACTCGTACTCGTTCTCGCTATAAGCCTGCGCCGGATCGAGATGCTTGGGGCGTCCGGTGAACGCGGTATACAAGGTGGCCTTACCGTCATCCTCGGCCGGATAAGGACTATTCCACTCGCCGCATGCGCTAAGTGACAGCAGAACAAATAGGAAAAATATGCGCACAGGCAAGGAGCGTTTCATAGCGCGCGAGTGTAGCGGAATGGCGTGATCTCGTCATG
>JAVHRA010000005.1:0-1100 GCA_036171395.1 Gallionella sp.
CGCCTAGACCGAACACCGTGCGCTTCATCGCCATGAGGCGCGTCAGGCTGAATTCGAGTCCGATACTGAACATCAAGAACACCACGCCGAACTCGGCAAGATGTTGCGTCTCGATCGACTCGGGTATCCAAGCCAGCGCGTGTGGTCCAATCAACAGACCTACGGCCAGATAGCCGAGCATCACAGGCAGGCGCAAGATACGGCACAGCACCACCACGGCAACAGCCGTGGCGAGCAGAATCAGAACCAGTGAAAGCGAATTGTCCATCAGGCAGGCAGAATAAAAAACATAGCGTGGCGGATGATGCCGCACTGGCAGTGTATTTGCAAAGTGAAAGTGGTTCGGGGCAAGAAGAACGGCACTACGTGCCGCGGTGGAAAGTGGGAATGCAGAGCGTGACGGTTTCCCCACTTACTACTTCCTGCTCAGCACTACATTGCTATAATGCCGCGCATGAATAAAACTCTACCCGCAACACCCCGCGCACTCGACCTTGCACGCGAAGTGCTCAACATCGAGGCTGCCGCAGTGAGCGCACTCAGTGCACGCCTCGACGACAACTTCTTGCACGCCTTGGACCTCATCTTGTCTTGCCGTGGCCGCGTTATCGTCAGCGGCATGGGTAAGTCTGGGCACATCGCGCGCAAGATTGCCGCCACGATGTCCAGCACCGGCACACCGGCCTACTTCGTGCATCCCGGCGAAGCAAGTCATGGCGACTTAGGCATGATCACTGCCGATGATGTCATCATCGCGCTTTCATATTCTGGCGAGAGTCAGGAGTTGATGACCATCGTGCCGGTGATCAAACGGCAAGGCGCAAAACTCATCAGCATGACCGGCTTCCCAGCTTCCAGTCTGGCCGTTGCGGCAGATGTACATCTGAATGCCGCCGTGGACAAAGAAGCCTGCCCCATGGGACTGGCACCTACTGCGAGTACCACCGCAGCGCTGGCTTTGGGAGATGCCTTGGCCGTGGCTTTGCTGGACGCAAAAGGTTTCGGTCCGGAAGACTTCGCACGTTCCCATCCCGGCGGCAGCTTAGGTAGGCGCTTGCTCACCCATGTGCGCGATGTGATGCGTAGCGGTGAGCGCCTGC
>JAVHRA010000006.1:0-4798 GCA_036171395.1 Gallionella sp.
AAGTTCTTTACACCAAGCAGCCACTAGCGGTTGCACTTCGAACTTGAATCCGCGTGATTTAAAGTTGAGAGAAATGCGATTTATCGTATTAGGCGCACTGCAAATGGGAATCGGTAATCTTCAGTCTTACTTGCCTTAACGGCGGCGATAATCATTAAAACCAGATAAGTCACGCCCATCACAAAATTCACCAATCCCATCAACATAACGCCAAAGAAAGCACCCACTCCATAAGACATCAGTCCACCAACCAAGGACAAAACGCCTAATGCAATCATGATAACGATCAAACCAACAACATAAGTTATTTGGAAGTTCAACACTTCCTTGGCTGTGCTCTCAACATGTTTATTCTGATTTTTTTGGGTTAGCCACATGACAAGTGGAAAAATAATCGGCAAAAATATAGACACTACAACAGTTACTACCGCGAGCGATGGGTCCGATGTCGCCGATGAAGTTTGCACACTCACCGGTGCACCAGATTTTTGTCCACATTGGCCGCAAAAAATTAAATCATCTGCATTTTGGTTACCACATTGCGTACAAAACTTAGCCATACCATTTCTCCTTTTTGAGGAATTCAAGCTCTAACCCAAATTCCATTTTCAAATAAAAAACCACCACGAATGACATTCGCTACTCAGGTGGAACAATTTTGCTGCACGTTATATACGTCTGCTACTGATAAATTCAAACAATAATCCACGATCACCATTTAATTGCAGAAAGCAATTCTGGCGAGCCAAATTCTTGCAGCTTGCCATTACTACGAGAGAAATATCCCTCCCAAAAACTCTTCAATGAAGACAGAGTCTTGGGATCGCGATAGTGCAAACTTTTACTTTGAGTCTCTTTCGGCTCTGGCATCATCCCTGCGCCCATCACATAGACACCTGCACCAGCAAAATCGCCCAATAAATTATTGCTTTCAACGATCTTCAACTCTTTAACTGCATCAATTTTTCGTACTGCATTTTTTGCATAAAAGCTGCTTATCGTCGAGTTCTCCAACATGTCGGAAACCAATAAAATTTGCTTGTTCTCTACCGGATTTTCTTTCACTAGATGCGACACTTCCGTCAGACTGGAAATTACATCTGACTTGGCTAGATCTGCCGAGCTTCCTTGCAATGCCTTCCCTACCCCATCAAGTGCGAGCTTTACCCCGTAGCCGTATTGCCCTTTCATGCAGGCATCAAATTTTTGCAAAGCAGGTACGCTAACATCATCACGAATCTTCTTATCTGTAATGGTTTCCTCTAATACACCTGTAGCCAGATGACTCATGTAGCGGCCTTGTGAAAAAGCAGAAAAACTAAAAACCGAGAAACCCATGCCTGGCTTCACATTGTGTTTAATGATGTCTGCCAAAGAGCTTTTCAAATTTTCATCAAGCACTACGGTCTGATCTATCACTAGATATAACCATCGTTGCGGATCGGCTGATTTTTGCCCCACTTTGGGGTTAGCTGCATAGCAACTAGGGACTTGATTTTGCGGTGCAGCTGCATGCGCCGCAGAACCCAACGTCGCCAATGCAACCGTAACAAATATAGTGGTGATTAGCTTCATCATCAGTCGGCCATTTCTTTTAACAATTCAGCACGACGCTTAACATCCTCTTCGTTTGCTTTCTTATTGGCGTTACGTAACTGTTGCACCTCGCTTAACACCGCCGTGGGCAACGCAGCCAAATAGGCTTGGCGATCTTCGCCTGGCCCCATCGCTTCGATTTTGGCAGCGTGCTCTGCAATGCTTGAATCGGCGCGTGTCGGTACTGGATTCGACTCAACCCGATGTGCCGCAGTGACCGGGGATGCAATCTGCTGAGTTTGGCTAGCGTAGCCACTCACAATCGCACCTAAATTATTTTGCTGACTTTCAACCAAGTAATCATCAAACGTCTTGCTCAAACGGAGACTTTTATTAGATTGCTGTTCTGCCATTTTCTGTTGTAAATGTTGCAATGCCGCTCTGGCAACCTGTGCAACAGGTTCCATGCGTTGTATCAAACTGTCGTAAGTCGATAGACCGTGCGTCAAGCGGTATGCCTCTTTGCTTTCTTTACCGGCAAAACCGTATTTGTACCCCGCGAAAATACCGACAATTTGCGTCACTACAAATATAAAACCGAGCATGACAAAGGCGGCCAAACCTTCACTATTTGTTGCTGCACCTTGCTCAGCCAAAGCCTTTTTGTCTGCTTCAGATTGCACCTGCGCCACCTCATTAGGCAGACCGCTGGCAAATGGATTCCCAGCATCAGCAGTGTTCACCGCGCGCGACAAATTAGCAGTTTCTTTAATGGTAGCCGCTTCCAAATGCTGATAACGCATCCATGTCGAAGCAAAGGCAATAACAACGATCACCACGGCTGCGATATACACCATCAAATAGCTGGGCTTAGTACTGCCAGCCCCCGCAACGCGGCTTGCACACTGGGTATAGCTCTTTTCTGTATCGTCAGCGTGCTGATTGTTATTGAGTGCCACGTTGTGCGCCAATGAACCATTTTGCCCATCATCACGCCACTCTTTGTTACAGCTTGCCAGCAAGCTGCTTCGATATAACTGATGTCCGGCCGCATGAGTAATCAGCACCAAGATGACACACAGTACAAATACAATACCGAACATCAACATCTGCCGAGTCGATTCGCTACCTTCAGTCGCCATCCAAGTACCTAATAAATACGAGAACCCAAGACCCTCTGCTACGACCAACATGGCCAGTAAGGCTGCCAGCCAAATTTGCAAAGGCGAACGCCCCAAGTCCTGAGCCTTTTGTAAATACAAAATGTTTTGTTCAAATTTCTCTTGCGTAGTGAGGTTGAAAAACTGCTTGTAGTCATGACACAGGCGACGCTCTGAATTGGTCCAATCGTTGTTGGCCGCATATCGAGTGGTATCTTTGGCAAGGCGTGAAATCGTGCCGATTACAGGAATCGAATACCAGTGATCCAGCCACAAATAATGAGTACGAACGAGATAAGTAAATATCACCAAGGTCGCGATCGTCGCGACCACGCTAAAGGCTATTATATTTTGGCTAATAAAATCCACGATTCAATCCTTCTAAGGTTAAGTTAACGAGCCAAATGTGCTGAGTAGACGGCACGATAAGTTTGTTGATTTTTTTGATAGTAAAGCCATGATTCTGGTGCTGTGGCGGTATTGTTATTGGGTATCACGACGTCCATGCAACGAACGGGGCCGGCCGAAAAGACCCGATATAAAACAGCTTTATCACCACGATAAACATTGACCTCGGCAGTGCCGGCATAGTCTGCTTTGCGATTTTTCTGGCTGGGCTTAGCAAAATCAAAATCACGGTATACCAACATATCTGGATTTTTTGCCAACGTTACGCCATCACGCAAAACTGCCACATGCGTTAATGCCACAGTTTGACCGTTTACTTGCCCTACCCATGCCGTGTCATTCAGACCAGGCAAGTAATCTGAAGTCCTAATTGCTTTGTCGTCGCGCAATGACTTCACCGCATTTGCAACACGCGGACGATCAACTAAACATGATGCGGATGCGACCACATCTTCATCAGATGCCTGAGCAGATCTAATCGGATTGAGTAACGCAAAAGTAAAGCCATGGTTATAAGCAATCGTACCGATATTCAATTTTGGCGGAATGCCGTTCGCCACGTCGCCACCAAAATCAAACGCATTACGACCTGGTGCAGAAACTTTGATTGGTGCGGGCTCAGACACCACACCAGTGACTGTAGAATGAGCCGCCACGATAGTCCGCGTGCTTGGCGTTTTTTCAACAACAGCGTTATGCACCTTGTTTCTGCGTACGGTATGTTTTTGTGTAGCTCCCGCTATTTTTTTAGCGGCTACATTATTGGCTATCAGGGTATCTTTAGAAGCGCGGTAAAAATTTACATCCGGCTTGCGGGCCGCTAAATATGCTTGGAATTTCTTCTCGTCCGCCGTATCGATAATTTCAACACGACGATTCTTGGCACGTCCCGCCTCATCATGATTGTCCGCTATCGGTAACGTATCGCCCGCGCCCTGATAAAAGACATTCTCAACTGGCACGCCTGCGGCATAAAACAACTTCGCGACAGCTCGTGCACGGCGTTCTGACAGATCGGCATTCAGCTTTGAACTGCCCGTGTCATCAGTATGGCCGACCAATAAAATATGCTTGGTACGTAGGGCTTCTTCAGCGCGGTTGCGATCTGTTGGTGTAGTGTTATCCGGCAGTTTTGCAAGTTGCACTTTATTTGAATACTGTGCTGCAATGTCCACAAATGCTGCTTTGGCTTTACTCTGAAGCACATCCGAATTGCTTAGAAATTGCGCGCCATCTTTATCCGTAATTGAAACGGACAAGCCTACACTCTTCGATGACTCATTATTGGCAGCATCCTTGGAATCGCTAATGGCCTCGGCAGGAATAGCAATTTCATTGACAACCATTTCGAGATCATGTGCCTTGGCCACCCGTTCCAACTCACAACGCCTAACGTCCATTTCATGTCCGATCAAGCCCCCAATTCCCGCACCAATCAATGCCCCGATAGCTTTTCCGCTGTCAGTGGAGTGAGTCAGGACGGCAATACCAAGACCAACTCCCACACCAATCGCGACCCCCAAATTGCGCGAATTATTAGCACATGGTGCATCGTTGCCATTTGCGTGACTGAGTGCGCTACCGTTGTTCTGCATCGGCAGCACGCTACAAGCGCTGCTGGTGAATGCCAGCGCAACGAGTGCGCAGATGGTTCTGGCTTTGAATTGCGGAGCAGCTTTCATTTCCATCCCTTA
>JAVHRA010000007.1:0-4790 GCA_036171395.1 Gallionella sp.
TTGGGGATGTGCGGCAGTCTGGTCGGCATCCTCACCACGCAACTGCCCAAAGCGGGCGCACGCTGGCCGTTTCATCTTGCTTACAGCTCTGGGCGCATCGCCAGTTACAGTGTGGCCGGCGCATTGGTCGGCGCGATCGGGCAAGCCGGTCTGTTGATGCGTGACCAAGTGCCGATACAGCATCTGCTGTTCGCCTTGTCCAGCTTGATGTTGGTGGCCTTGGGACTTTATCTTGCCGGCATCGGTCATCTGGTGCGGCGCATCGAAGGCGTGGGGCGTGGCTTGTGGCAGCGTATCCAGCCGCTCACGCGCAGCCTGTTCCCCGTCAGCACACCGCTACGCGCTTTCAAACTCGGCATCCTATGGGGCTGGCTACCCTGCGGTCTGGTATATAGCGTGCTGCTCACCGCGCTGGCGAGCGGTCATGTGCAGCAGGGTGCGCTGACCATGTTGGCCTTTGGTTTGGGCACGCTGCCAAATCTATTGCTGATAGGGCTGTTCTGGGAGCGGGTTAAAAGCTGGGTGCAGTCCCGTCCGGTGCGTATGACGGCGGGATTGCTGGTCGCCGGTTTTGGTGTGTATGGCCTTATCAAAGTTGGCTACACCTTCTATGTCAACGGTTGGGCGGGAGCATGTCATGTGGCTGCGTAGTTTTTTATTCATGTTGGTGCTACTAGTTTCCGCTTGTGAAGAGCCCAAACTACCTTCGCCCTTCCATGCCAACGATGTGACAGGCAAATATGCGCAGGCGGATTTCAAGCTCACCGACCACCACGGCACGCCGCGCACGCTGGCGGATTTTCGCGGCAAGGTGGTGCTGATTTTCTTCGGTTATATGCATTGTCCTGATGTCTGTCCGACTACCATGGCCGACCTGACGTTGGCTTTGCACAGTCTGGATAAAGAGGATGCGGATAGGGTTCAGGTACTGTTCGTTACGGTCGATCCAGAGCGCGATAGCACTGCATTGTTGGCGCAATATGTGCCCGCCTTCGATGCGAGTTTTCTCGGTTTATGGGGAGATGCCATGACCACGGCACAAGTCGCCCAGTCGTTCGGCGTGAGCTACACCAAACAGGCGAGTAAGAGCGGCTATAACGTAGATCATACCGCCGGTGTATATATCCTCGATACGAGCGGCAAGGTGCGTTTGATCGCACCTTACGGGCAGCGTGCGGAGTGGTTTGTGCAAGACGTGCATCTGTTGTTGGCGTTACATTGAGCGCGTGGACAGCAGTGGCAGTTTTTGGCTTGCGGCGGATTAAAGCAAAAGGGTGATGATGTCAAAATTATTCAGCTCGCAGATTCTGTTTGAGATCAACGCAGAGAATCTACCCATACGTGCGGAGCAGATTCGTAGCCGTTTGCGCACATATCCGCTGATGATCGCGGCGCGGGTGTTGGTCGTGCTGGGTGTATTGGCGCTGATGTGGACTGAAGTCTCGCATCCCATCCTGATTGGCTGGGTAGCATTGATGCTTACTTGGTATGTCGCCGAGGCAGTGACGTTATGGCGTTATTGGGATAAGACCCGCACGCTGGAGGAGTGTCTGGCGTGGCGCAGACGCTTGTTGTACCTCGTCACGTTGGTGGGTGGCACTTGGGGCGCGGGCGGTATATTGCTGTTTGTGCCTGGCGATTTGGCCTATCAGGCCATCCTCGTGTGCGTGGTGCTGGGCGTGGCGGCGGGCGCTATCACCACCAATCCGGTGTTTCCGCCGGCCTTGTATATCTTTGTTTCCCTGCTCATCGTCCCCATCATGTTCGCCAATGTCTGGGTGGGTGATTCTATACACCTAGTACTTGCCGGACTGTTGATGACGTATCTGCTGTATGTCTTGAATGCGGGACGTGAATTGGCCGAGACCTTTGAGTTGTCGCTGGTGCGCGCACTGGAGAACGAAGAGTTGGTTCATCAGTTGACCACCGAAAAACTGCGCGCGGAACGCGCCCAAATGCAAGCCGAGTTGGCCAACGTCTCGAAGTCCAAGTTCCTTGCCGCAGCCAGTCACGATCTGCGCCAGCCCATGCATGCGTTGACCATGTTCGTCGAGGCGCTCAAGCCGCATGTGCAAGGCACGCAGGGCGGCGAACTGATGCGCCAAGTGGAGGTTTCGGTGGATGTGTTGGGCGAGATGTTCGATGCCTTGCTGGACATCTCGCGCCTGGACGCGGGCGTGGTCGAGCCGCGTAATCAAGCGATCTCGCTACAGCATGTTTTGGATCGCATGGCGGCGGAATTCACTTGGAGCGCTCAAGCTAAGAACATCAGACTGTATATCGCGCCTTACCAGGGCATGTTGCAGACAGACCCTATGTTGCTAGAACGCATCTTGCGTAATCTCATCGCTAACGCGATACGCTATACCGAGCGCGGTGAGATCACGGTCGTGAGCACGGCGCTAGAAGGCGCGGTGAACATTGATATTTGCGACACGGGTATAGGCATTGCTGAGCAGCATTTGTCGCGCATCTTCGAAGAGTATTACCAGGTCGGCAATACCCAGCGTGATCGTAACAACGGTCTAGGACTGGGCTTGGCCATCGTGATGCGCTTATCCCATTTGCTAGGCTGCAAGGTCTCGGTACGTTCCAACGCCGGCGCGGGCAGCTGTTTTAGTTTAGTGATTCCACTGCAAGCTACGGGTGTTATGATTCCCGCGCAAGTAATAGCCTGAATTTTAAGGAGTAGAACATGAAAATACTATTGGTGGACGATCACAGCTTGTTCAGGGAAGGCATGCGCTATGTATTGCAGCAGCTGCAAGAGAAAGTCGAAACCTTTGAAGCGAGCAATTTTCCGGATGCGCTGAAACAAGCGGAGCTGCATCCCGAGCTGGATTTGGCCTTGCTTGATCTGAACATGCCCGGCAGTGAAGGGACCATTTCGGTGAAATATTTTCATCAGCGTTTTCCGCACATTCCCGTAGTTGTGGTGTCGGGCGAGGATGGTCGCATCAATATGGAAAAAGTGATGAGCTATGGCGCGATGGGCTTCGTGTGCAAAAGTTCCAGTGCGCCGGTCATGTTGAGTGCTTTGAATCTGGTGTTGGCCGGCGGTGTATATGTTCCGCCACAGATGCTACAACAGGCTACGGCTAACAGTGCCCATGCTTCGGATCGTGTCGATAAACGTAGTATGAATACCAATGAATACGGCCTGACCGCACGGCAGATGCAGGTGCTCACCCACCTTGCGCAAGGCCTGAGCAACAAGCAGATCGCGCAGGCCGTGAGCTTGGCGGAAGGTACGGTGAAGATCCATGTGGCGGCGGTCTATCAGGTGTTGCGCGTCAACAGCCGCATGGAAGCGGTACGTGTGGCTGAGCAACTCGGTTTGATCGGAGCGGCGTAATGGCGCAAGTAGCACGCGATCAGGTCGGAGGCAGATTGTTGCTATTGTTGCGCGAATCTCGCTGGATATTGTTCGTCGCCTGTGCGCTGTACTTCACCGTGGTGTTGTTCGGTTATCAGCACAGCGACCCCGCTTGGTCACATAGTGGCACGGGTGCAGTCACGCATAATCCTGGCGGCGTGCTGGGCGCTTATCTCTCCGATCTGTTGTTCTATCTGTTTGGCATTTCTGCATGGTGGTGGGTGGGCTTGCTGCTGCAGCGGGTGTGGTCGGGGTACCGCAGTCTGCGTGCCGATAGTTTGTTTGATCGCCGTACTGCTTGGGTCAGCGCCATCGGCTTTGTGCTCTTGTTGCTCTCTAGCAGTGCGCTGGAAGCGCTACGTCTTTATAGCTTGCAGGTCACCTTGCCATTGCTGCCGGGTGGTATGACCGGCGTGGTGTTAGGTGATTTGTGCGCCCGCTGGTTTGGCTTTACCGGCGCCACGTTGCTGCTGTTGGCACTGTTTGCCGCCAGCTTCAGCCTGTTCAGTGGCTTGTCTTGGCTGCGTCTGATAGACAGTCTGGGGGCGCGCCTAGAGACCGCATTCATCTGGGCACGTGCTACTTGGCAGACTCGGCAGGACAAGCGCATCGGTGTCCAGGCGAAGACACAGCGCACCGCCGTGGTCGAAGAAGAGAAGAAGCGCGTCGAAGACCATCAGCCTATTCATATCGAGATGGCGGTGATGGATGTGCCCAAATCCGAGCGCGTGATCCAAGAGAAACAAGCGCAGTTGTTCGCCGAGATACCCGACTCGCCGTTGCCGCCGCTGCACTTGCTGGATAGCGCGGTGAAGCAGGTGGAGAGCGCCACGCCCGAAGCACTGGAATTCACTTCGCGCCTGATCGAACGCAAGCTGAAAGATTTCGGCGTGGAGGTCAAAGTGGTGGGCGCTTATCCCGGTCCAGTCATCACCCGTTACGAGATCGATCCTGCGGTGGGCGTGAAAGGCAGCCAGATCACCAACCTCGTCAAAGATTTGGCGCGTGCCTTGTCGGTGGTGAGCATACGTTTGGTCGAGACTATCCCGGGCAAGGCCTATATGGCGCTGGAGTTGCCTAACGCCAAACGGCAGATGGTGCAACTCTCCGAGATACTGAGTTCGCAGGTGTACGCCGACATGGCTTCCATGCTCACCATCGCGATGGGCAAGGACATCTCCGGCAAGCCGGTGGTGGCCGATCTGGCCAAGATGCCGCATGTGCTGGTGGCAGGCACTACCGGATCGGGCAAGTCGGTGGGCATCAACGCGATGATCTTGAGCATCATCTACAAAGCCACGCCGCAACAAGTGCGCATGCTGTTGATCGACCCGAAGATGCTGGAGTTGTCGGTGTACGAAGGCATCCCGCATCTGATCGCACCGGTGGTGACCGATATGCGCCAAGCCGCATC
>JAVHRA010000008.1:0-3167 GCA_036171395.1 Gallionella sp.
AAGATGGTGAATTTCGGCGGTTGGGATATGCCGGTCAACTACGGTTCGCAGATCGAAGAGCACCATCAGGTGCGCAACGACGTTGGCATGTTCGACGTGTGCCACATGCGTGTCGTCGATGCCAAAGGTGACGGCGTGCGCGCTTTCCTGCGCTACCTGCTGGCGAACAATGCAGACAAAATCACTCTTCCCGGTAAAGCGCTCTACTCTGCCATGCTGCGTCCCGACGGCGGCGTGATAGATGACCTCATCATCTATTTTATGACGGAGCAATGGTTTCGCATCGTGGTCAATGCCGGCACAGCCGACAAAGACCTCGCTTGGATGAAGCAGCAAGCAGCAACACATGCGCCCAAACTCAGCATCACCTCGCGTGACGATCTGGCGATGGTCGCCATCCAAGGTCCGAATGCGCGTGCCAAGGTCTGGCAAGTGTTGCCTGCAACTAAGCTGGCAACGGAAGGCTTGCAAAATTTTCAGGCCGCAGCTTGCGGCGAGTATTTCGTGGCGCGTACCGGCTACACCGGTGAAGACGGCTTTGAAGTGATGCTGCCTAAAGAGCAAGTAGAAGCATTTTGGTACGCGCTCAACAAGGCGGATGTGGCACCGATAGGCTTGGGAGCACGCGATACTTTACGTCTGGAAGCTGGTATGAATCTCTATGGCCAAGATATGGACGAGAGCGTAGGTCCCCTGGAATCGGGATTGGCCTGGACTGTGGACCTGAAGAGCGCGCGCGACTTTATCGGCAAAGCCGCGCTGTTGGCTAACCCGCCCAGCAGTAAGCTGGTAGGCTTGGTATTGTTGGATCGCGGTGTGCTGCGTGGACACCAAAAGGTCACGACGCTACATGGCGAAGGTGAGATCACTAGCGGCAGCTTCTCGCCAACCTTGGATAAATCCATTGCTCTGGCGCGTGTGCCGAATGGCGTCGCGCTAGGCGATACTGTGCAAGTCGAGATCCGCGATAAATTGTTGAATGCATCCGTAGTGAAATACCCGTTCGCCCGCAACGGTAAAGGCTTACTTTAATTTTTTGAGGACACAACCATGAGCAATCCCCGCAACTTGAAATACACCGCTTCCCACGAGTGGGTAAAAACTGAAGCCGACGGCACGATCACGGTGGGCATCACCCAGCATGCACAAGAATTGCTCGGTGACATGGTGTTCGTCGAAGCGCCGAGTGCAGGCCGTAAGCTCAAGGCCAAGGAAGAATGTGCGGTTGTTGAATCCGTTAAAGCCGCTGCCGATGTCTACGCACCCGTAGCAGGCGAAGTGACCGCTACCAACGCTGATTTGGATAGCTCGCCCGAGAATATCAACAGCGACCCTTATGGCGCGTGGATCTTCAAGATGAAGCCGGACAATGCTGACGACGTGAGCGTATTACTGGATGCCGCCGGTTACCAAGCAGCGGTGGATAGCGAAGCACACTAAGAACTGGGAAGGGGCAAGGGAGAAGAGGGATGGGTGGCGCGCGCCGCGCGCCTGGGGTTTTACCCTGCTCCCTTGAGCGCAGCAGGCGCGTTCACTTGCCTCTTCCCCTTTATTTATTTACTGCCAAGGATAGCCATGCATCCCGACCAATTCGTGAATCGACATAACGGCCCGGACAAGCAAGCAGTCCAGGTGATGTTGCAGAAGATAGGCGCAACTAGTTTGGATGACTTGATAGACCAGACTGTGCCGGCTGCGATACGTCTGCAGCAGCCACTGAATCTGGCCGAGGGGATGTCCGAGCATGACTATCTGCAACATCTGCGCGGCTTGGCGGCCAAGAACAAGTTGTACAAAAGCTATATCGGGCTGGGTTATCACGGCACCATCGTGCCGCCGGTCATTCAGCGCAACATACTGGAGAACCCCGGTTGGTACACAGCTTACACGCCCTATCAGGCCGAGATCGCGCAGGGGCGTTTGGAGGCATTGCTGAATTACCAGACCATGATCATCGATCTGACCGGCATGGAGATCGCCAATGCCTCGTTATTGGATGAAGCCACGGCAGCAGCAGAAGCGATGACCATGCTCTATGGTTTGCGCAGTCGCGAGGCAGCAGAGCAGGGCAAGAACAGCTTCTTCGTATCGCATGAATGCTATCCACAGACCATAGAGCTATTGAAGACTCGCGCCAAGCCGTTAGGCATAGAGCTCGTGATAGGCGACTTCAAGACTGTCACGCTGAACGAGAAGATGTATGGCGCGCTGCTGCAATATCCTGCGGCGAACGGTGTGGTACATGATTACGCCGCATTTGTCGCGCAGGCCAAGGCGCAAGGTATGAGCGTCGCAGTCGCAGCCGACATCCTCAGTCTGGTGCTGCTGACACCGCCCGGTGAATGGGGTGCAGACGTAGTGCTGGGTTCGACGCAACGCTTCGGTGTGCCGATGGGTTACGGCGGCCCGCACGCCGCCTACTTTGCTTGCCGTGATGCGCACAAGCGCTCTATGCCAGGCCGCATCATCGGTGTGTCGGTGGACGCCGACGGCAACCCCGCCCTGCGCATGGCGCTGCAAACACGCGAACAACATATACGCCGCGAAAAAGCCACTTCCAATATCTGCACCGCACAAGCGCTGCTCGCCATCATGGCCAGTATGTATGCCGTGTATCACGGTGCGAACGGCTTGCGCGGCATCGCCACCCAAGTACATCTATCTACCGTCGCGTTGGCGAATGAGTTGCAAAAGCTGGGCTACGATGTGGCCTATAGCAGCTACTTCGACACCATCAAGTTGCAACAAACCGACAACGTGGCGATACATAGTCTGGCCGAAGCGGCGCAGATCAATTTTCGCTCCAGCAGCGAAGGACTGATTATCACGCTAGATCAAACTACCGGGGTGGACGATCTCAACGCTGTCCTTGCCGTACTTGCACAAGCGGCGGGCAAAGCCGCCCCAGTGGTGAGTGCAGCACAGATCAAAGCACAACAGCCTGTCATCGCACTGCGTAAGTCTGAAGTACTCAGCCATCCGGTGTTCAACCGCTATCACTCCGAGACCGAGATGATGCGTTACATCAAACGTCTGGAGAATAAAGACCTGTCCTTGACGCACTCGATGATCTCGCTGGGTTCGTGCACCATGAAGCTGAATGCCGCAGCCGAATTGCTGCCTCTGACCTGGCCCGAGTTCGCCAATTTGCATCCCTTCGTACCGGT
>JAVHRA010000008.1:3267-4740 GCA_036171395.1 Gallionella sp.
TTGCGCGCCAAGGCAGAACAACACAAAGCTGATCTGGCTTGTCTGATGGTCACTTACCCGAGCACACACGGTGTGTATGAGGAGAGCATCAAGGACATCACCGCCATCATCCATGACCACGGCGGCCAAGTTTATATGGACGGCGCCAATATGAATGCGCAAGTTGGACTCACCAGCCCAGGCAATATCGGCGCGGACGTGTGCCATCTCAATCTGCACAAGACCTTCGCCATTCCTCACGGCGGTGGCGGACCCGGTGCAGGCCCTATCGGTGTGGCTGCACACCTCGCGCCATTCTTACCATCGCATCCGGTGGTCAAGGTCGGCGGCGCACAAGGTATACACGCGGTCTCTGCCGCGCCTTACGGCAGTGCGCTCATCCTGCTCATCTCTTACGGCTACATCAAGATGATGGGCGGCAGCGGTCTGACCGAAGCGACACGTATCGCCATCCTCAACGCCAACTACATCAAAGAGTCGCTCAAAGACCATTACGCCACCTTGTATAGCGGCAGCAACGGTCGCTGCGCGCACGAGATGATTCTCGATTGTCGTGAATGGAAGAAGCAAGGCGTGGAAGTATCGGACATCGCCAAGCGATTGATGGACTATGGTTTCCATGCCCCAACCACTTCATTCCCCGTGGTGGACACGCTCATGGTCGAGCCTACCGAGAGTGAGTCCAAAGCCGAACTGGACCGATTCTGTGACGCCATGATCGCGATCCGTGGCGAGATACAAGACGTGTTGAGCGGCAAGGTCGATAAGCAGGACAACGTCCTCAAACATGCGCCCCATACCGCCAAAGCCGTGGTCAGCAGCGACTGGAACCGTCCTTACACGCGCGAGCAAGCTGCCTATCCACTGCCTGCTGTGCGCGAGAATAAGTTTTGGCCGTCCGTCGCCAGAGTGGATAATGTCTATGGCGACAAGAACCTCATCTGTTCCTGCCCACCGATAGAGAACTATCCGTAACACAACATTCCTTCCTCTTGCGGGGGAAGGAGTCGCTCCGTAACTTAACGTAGAACCAAGTAAAAGGAGACCATCATGTCCAAAGATATCAGTAACAAAACCGCCGTCACCCTAGGCGGCGCACCGCTCACCTTGTTCGGCGCATTCCCCGCCGTCGGCAAGACTGCGCCAGCATTCACGCTGGTCAACAAAGAGCTGCAAGACGTGACTCTGCAAAGCTTTGCAGGCAAGCGCAAGGTACTCAACATCGTCCCTAGTCTGGACACCGCCGTGTGCGCCACCTCGGCGCGCAAGTTCAACGAAGCCGCCAGCAAACTGGACAACACCGTGGTCTTGGTGATCTCCGCCGACCTGCCTTTCGCCATGAGCCGCTTCTGCGTGGCCGAAGGTTTAGACAATGTCGTTACGCTGTCGCTGATGCGCGGCCGTGACTTTATGCGTAACTACGGCGTGAAGATCGCTGACACCAAACTCGCCGGCGTCACCGCCCGTGCCGTG
>JAVHRA010000009.1:0-4733 GCA_036171395.1 Gallionella sp.
CTCATAACGCTGAGGTCGGTGGTTCAAATCCACCTATCACCACCAAAAACACATCTAGTACCATCCAGCAATGTACAAAAAACCCACCAAGCTAGGCTTGGTGGGTTTTTTGTTGTCCGGTGTTGTGCAGTGCCAGATGTTACGGCTACGGCGCTTTAAGGAGTTACAAATCCCGCACTCTAGAGAGGCTACCAAGCAAGGATTATCGGGTGGGCACTCTCGGCTTGGCGGATGCTGCGCGGCGCTTCGCCGCCGGGGGCGGCATTTGCGCGATGTGATCGAGCAAGACGGGCGGTCGGTTGGGGAAGCGCGCCACCAGGTCGAGTTCGCCGCCCATCGCCTCGACATAGCGGCGTAGCGTGGAAAGCAGCAAATCGCTGCGGCGTTCTATGCGTGAGATTGTGTCCTGACCTCCCCCAAGGCTCGCGGCGAGGTCTTGCTGGGTGTGTTCAACGGCCAAACGCAAATCCTTGAGCGTTGCCAGCTCACCCGCGCGCTGTTCCACTTTTGCCCGGCGCTTGGCGGGTAACGCAGCCAACAGGTCATTTAGATTTTTTGCCATGACTTTTTTCATTCGCTTTCATCGGTCGGGAAATTCCGCCGCTGGTGCATACAGTGATAGATGGTGCAATCGCCAGTGCGGGCGTGGCGCACGAAGACCAGCGTGAAAGGTGCGTGATTGCCAACGGGCAATTCGCGCGTGCCAGCGACAACGCCGGGGCGACCGGATACAGAGATGGGGGAGGCAATCAGGGATTGAGCCGCGTCTTCAATTACTTTACGCATCCGCTTTGCGGCGGTGGGATTACGTGCGGCATACCAAGCGAGAGATTCTGCTAATTCGGCAATGGCATCAGGATGCCAATCAAGCCGCTTGCTTCTCGTTACGGACATGGTGCTCGATCAAGTTATCCAGTTGCTGCATGGCGGCATCGTGCGAAATACGATCTTTGTTTTGCATGCGGGTTTTCACAGCCTTGATCGCAAATTCGGTCGCATCAAAACCATCGCGCAACACATGCTTGAGAACTTCCTTGGGTGTGCGCCCCGCCGCATGTGCGAGCTTTTCCAAACGTCGTGTATCAGCCTGGGATAGGGTCAGTGTGTCCATGATGTCCTCCATAAACAGGCGTAATTATAGCGCAGAGGGGCTGTTTTTTGCGTAGGGCTATTACGGATGGAATGTGTCGCACAGTGCGGCACGGGATCAGCCATTTCGCTGCAAGCGGCTCAATACCTTTGCGATCTCCAGCAAGGCGCGCTGATTCTCGGGGGTGAGAGTGCGGAAGTGCTGGCGAAGTTTGATGGCTTCATCGGATAGTTCTGAATCGCGCAATTTCGTTGCATGACTGGCGGCATTTCGAACCAATAAATTGCCGCATTTACAGTCCGTTAGATTATTTATTCGAGTGAACCTATCCCACCAAAAACACATCCAGCACCATCCGGCGATGTCTATCCGTCCTTATTGGGCGGAAGGGAAAGATTAGACGTGGCGGTATGCAAGAAGCCGTCGCGGATTGTTATTCCAAAAATTAACGCTCACGCAAGGCGTTCTGCTGAACCTTGAGCAGCGGCTTGATCAGATAATCAAGTATGCTCTTGCGCCCCGTCATCACTTCCGCAGTGACGGTCATTCCGGGAATAATCGGCAGTTGCTTGGTTGGTTCCCCTATGTAATTACGTTCAGTGCGCACCAGTACCTTGTAGTAGCTCTCATCCTTGCGGTCTTCATCAATGGCATCCGCACTGATCTGCTCGACCGTACCTTTTATTCCTCCGTAGATGGAATAGTCATAGGCACTGATTTTAACCATAGCCATTTGGCCTGGCCTGACGAAAGCAATGTCGGATGGCCGGATTTTAACTTCCACCAGCAGACGCTCGTCCGTAGGAACGATTTCCATGATTTTCTCGCCAGGTTGAATAATGCCTCCCGTCGTTGTTACCATTACGCGCTTCACAATACCATTGATTGGCGCACGCACTATGGAGCGAATTACGCGATCCTGCGCGGCAATGCTGGAAGCACGACGCTCATCGATTTGACCCTGCAATTCGCTCGCTTGACGTCTAAGTCGCAATAACTCCACTTCTGCCACAGCACCTTTCTCAAGCAGTGGCCGATTCATTTCCAGCTCCTGCATTACGCTATGCAAGCTTTTCTGAAGTGCGGAGATGGATGCTTGTCCTTCACGGTAGTTGGATATGAAGCGGGTATCGTCGATATGCAGCAATTCCTGCCCCGCTATTACAGAGTCGCCCTCTTGAACATACAACTCGGCAAGAATGCCCCCCTCCAAGTTTTGAATCACCTGCACAGGGCTGGATGGCACAACCTTGCCAAGCCCAATAGTCACCTCGTCCAGTACTGCGTAATGTGCCCAAGCAAGCAGTGTTGCACAGCAAAGCCCTACAACGTAAAGCGTTAGGCGTGCCAGCGAATCGTGACCTTTAAACTCCATAAGTTTTCACATTTCCTGAGTTATGTTGATTTCGCCGTCAAAGCCTGCATGACTTGATCGCGGGGACCGTCAGCAATGACAGCGCCACCGTCCAAAACGATGATGCGATCAACTAATGTCAGCATGGATGGCTTGTGGGTGACCAACAGAAGCGTACGCCCAGTTATATATGTATGCATGGCGTTGATAAAAGCCTGTTCAGTGTTGTAATCCATGGGGCCGGTCGGTTCATCGAATAGCAGAATCGGAGGTTCACCCATTAGTGCGCGTGCAATATTCACCGCCTGTCGTTGTCCGCCGGATAGACCCTTACCACCCTCACCAATGGACATGCCGTATCCATAAGGATGATTATTAACGAAAGCATCAACACCGGCTGCACGCGCGGCGGCGAGTACATGATCATCACTCGCACCAGGCCGACCCAGTGCGATATTTTCCCGCAGCGTGCCATAGAACAGGCGTGGCTCCTGTGATACATAGGCAATATTGCGTCGCAGATCGGTAGGATCGGTCTGGCGTATGTCGATGCCATCTACCTGCACAGAGCCACTATCTGGGTGATAGAGCCCTAACACTAACCGTTGAAGCGTACTCTTTCCAGAACCAACCTTGCCCAAGATGGCCACGCGTTCACCAGCGGCAATCCTGAAACTTACGTCTTTCAATGCCTGTCCTTGCTGTGCGGGATAATGGAAGCTGACTTTCTCGAACACAATGTCGCCAACCAATTGTGGCCGATGCAGGAAGCTACGGCCATCAGGCCGTTCCGATTCTAGTTGCATCAACTTGTTGAGGCCGCGTAGCGCGGCGCGCGAGCTTTGAAAACGTGACATCAGGCTGGCGATTTGCCCCACCGGCGCCAATCCACGGCTCACCAGTATGGAGCAGGCAATCAGCGAGCCTACGGTCATCCGGTTTTGCGAAATCAGGAATACGCCGCCCACCACCGTGGCGACATAAGCAAGTTGCTGAACTGTTGCGGTGAAATTAATCATGAGGGTGGAAATCAACCGGGAATGCAGGCCGCTGACTGCGCCACGATTGGAGATACCTTCCCATTTTGCCTGTATCGCGCCTTCGGCAGTGGCGACCTTGATCGCTTCCATGCCATCCACTGCTTCAACTAACAAAGCCTGTTTTTGCGCAAGCTCCGAATAATTTTTCTGCGCCTCGCGCGCCAGTGGAATCTGTAGCAGCAGACCCGCCACAATCACCAGCGGCAATGCCATTAGTGGGATTAGTGCCAGCTCACCCCCTATCATCCAAATTACGGCAATAAACAAAAACAGGAATGGCAAATCCACCAACGTGGTCAGCGTTGCGGAGGTGACAAAATCGCGCAGTGTTTCGAACTCGCGCATGGCGCTGGCAAGCGAACCGGATGATGCCGGCCACTGCGCCGGGCGCACTGCCAGTACATGGGAAAATAGTGCGGATGAGAGCGATATATCCACGCGCTTGCCAGCTGTGTCGAGGAAATAGGCGCGCAGCATGCGCAACAGGAAATCAAATACCAGCACCAGCAGCACGCCCGCAGTCAGTGCCCATAGGGTTTCCACCGCTTGATTCGGCACCACGCGGTCGTACACGTTCATCACGTATAGCGGTGTGGCAAGGGTGAAAAGATTGACGAACAGTGCCGCCAGCAACACGTCAAAATAGGTGCGGCGATTGTCCAACAGGCCACGCCAGAACCAGTCACTGGAAGATTTTTCGGAGGTTTCGCCAGCGCGTGCATCAAGCGCGTGAGTTGGTTCAACCACAAATACATCTCCGGTATGCTGTAACTTGATTGCTTCCCACGACATTGGCACCGGTTCACTGCCGTCAGAAGGCAAAACCCTTGCTCCCGATTTTTCGCAGGAGACCAGCAGGGTTGCCCCACCGTCTTTTTTGAATAGGACAACAGGAGGTCTAAGTTTGTCGAATTGAAACCGCTGGCAGCGCTCTTGCCTGACCGTCAATCTGGCGCGCTCCGCCGCACGGATGAATAGTTCCGGTGTCAGTCGTCCATCTATCAGCGGCAAACCAGCCGTGAGCGCACTAGACGAAACTTGCCGGTGGTGCAGTTGTGCCAGTGCCAGCAAGCACGTCAACCATGTGTCAGTCGTTGGCTGTGTGTTCAAAAACATTCCCCTCGGCTAATCCGAACGATTTGACCAGCACACCCATCGCGCCCAGCAGTCGGTACTGTGCCGACTGCAGGTCATAGCCGCTATTGGCTAGGTCGATCCTTGCCTGATACATCTCGCTCTCGGCATTCAG
>JAVHRA010000010.1:0-1078 GCA_036171395.1 Gallionella sp.
CAAGTCTTGGCAGTCAGCACCGAGGGATAACCCATCTCACCGGTCTTCGCCATCAGCGCCAGACGCACTGCGCGCGAAGTGGCATCGCCCGCTGCCCAAGATTTACGCGAACCAGTGTTGGGTGCGTGACGATAGGTGCGTAAGGCTTGACCATCTACCCATGCCAAGGATACGGCATTGGTGATCTCTTCTTTGGACAAGCCCATCATCTCGGCGACCACGGCAGTAGACGCGACCTTGACCAAGATGACATGGTCCAGACCGACCTTGTTGAAGGAGTTTTCCAGCGCGATACAGCCTTGTATCTCGTGCGCCTTGATCATCGCGGTCAGCACGTCTTTCATCTTGAGTGGCTTCTTGCCTGCTGCGACGGCATTGCGTGACAGCCAATCTGCGGTTGCCAAGATGCCGCCCAAGTTATCGGAAGGATGACCCCATTCTGCAGCCAGCCAGGTGTCGTTGAAGTCCAGCCAACGGATCATCGCGCCGATGTTGAAGGCAGCTTGGATAGGATCGAGTTGGAACTGAGTGCCGGGTACTTTTGCGCCGTTGGGCACGATGGTGCCAGGTACGACTGGGCCCATCAGTTTCTTGCATGCCGGATATTCCAGTGCTTCTAGACCGCAACCCAAAGTGTCGATGAGACAGTTGCGCGCGGTGTCGTACGCGACCTTGGATGAGATCTTGTATTTCATGACGTAGTCGACGATATCGACGATGACTTTATCGGCTTTGGGGCGAACGTTAGAGATATGGGCTGACATGATTTTCCTTTTGGCGTTGAATTAAGTACGTTTAGCGAGTGGCACGAATTTCAGATCTTCTGGGCCTACATAGTTGGCACTAGGGCGGATGATCTTGTTGTCGATGCGTTGCTCGATGATGTGTGCGGCCCAACCCGAAGTGCGGGCGATGACGAATAGCGGCGTGAACATTGCGGTCGGCACACCCATCATGTGATAGGACACGGCAGAGAACCAATCGAGATTAGGGAACATCTTCTTCACGTCCATCATCACCGTCTCGAGACGGTCGGCGATGTCGTACATCTTCATTGAACCGGCCTCACGTGACAGAT
>JAVHRA010000011.1:0-4683 GCA_036171395.1 Gallionella sp.
GGCGAGTTTATCCCCGCACAACAATTTATACCGATGGCCAACCGCCATCAACTCACGCCGGCTTTCGATCTGGCACTGCTCAAGCGATTGATAGGGCGCATGGCAAGCGGCATGGTCACAGATGAAGAGGTGGCAGTGAATCTGTCGGTACACTCGCTGCATGATGAAACGCTATTGGCATGGTTGTCCGGTGCATTACAAGCCGATGCTGCGGTGGCCAAACGTTTGGTATTCGAGTTCACTGAGTTCGGTATCGTTCAGGATCGCTCAGGCGTGGAGAGCTTCGTTGATGCGATGCGAAAACTGGGTGCAAATTTCGCAGTAGATAATTTCGGACTGCATCAAAGTGCTTTTGAGTATTTGCAAAAACTAAAGCCGCGTTACGTGAAATTGAGTCCCACTTATATCCGTGACCTGCAAGATAACCAGAAACACCAGTTTTTTATTTCCTCGGTGGTAATGATCACTCGCCCATTGGAGATACGGGTGATTGCACTAGGGGTGGAGCACGCTGACATATTGCCGTTGTTGCGCGACTTGGGCGTAGATGGCTATCAAGGTTATGTGACCGGTGCCATGACTGAGTTGAGTTGATCTAGCCGTGAGTGATGTGCCTAGGCAAAATCCTAGTGTGACTAGGATTTTCCTGATGTTATTGCAAGCATAGAAGTTGTATATTGGGCGGTATGCTTACTCCCAGCCGCCATTCTTTAGTAGTAGTCCTGTTGGCACAAGATGCCAACTATGCATAAATTAAAGATGGACTCCGTTCTCGATATTAAATATTTGGCCAGTGTTGTTGGCGATAAGATGGCTCAGATAGAAGTCCTGCAGTCTTTTTATGCCGAGAGTGTCCAAGATCTTGCGCAATTGGATGCGGCGATTTTGCGTTGGGAGGCATTGCATGTCATACAAACTGCACATCGCTTGAAAGGCGCTTGTGCAATGGTTGGGGCACTGGAGATGCGAGGCTTGTGCTACCAGATCGAAATGGCGGGCCGGGATAATGATCTGCGCGCCGCCGTCGAGGTCAGCGCCGCTTTGGCCGCTGCCTTGCCGCGCCTGATTGCGGTGGTTGAATATCTCCATACTGGCAGCGGACCGGACGCTAGTTGAACAGCTACCGAGACACCAGTGTTTTTTCGACGGCTGGTTGAAGATTCAGCGCCTGCATTTCCTAACTCGCAAGCCTGTCATCAGGTTGCCGCCGCTAGGGTCGTTAGGGTAATATCCGGCGCTGCTTAACAGCGCTCCAATCCTCCCTATGTGGATCATTTTTCCTCGCATAACTCTCAAATAAATGGCCCATGCGTATATTGATTAGCAATGACGATGGTTATTTTGCTCCCGGACTGGCGATTCTAGCAACGCATCTTTCCCGTATCGCAGAAGTCGTGGTGGTCGCGCCTGAACGCGATCGCAGCGGTGCCAGCAATTCCCTCACTTTAGATAGGCCGCTCAAGTTGCGTCGTGCCGCCAACGGTTTTCATTACGTTAATGGCACGCCCACCGATTGCGTGCATCTGGCGGTGACCGGCATGCTCGATTATCAGCCCGATATGGTGGTGTCCGGCATTAACGCCGGTGCCAATATGGGCGACGACACCATCTATTCGGGCACGGTAGCAGCGGCGACAGAAGGTTTTCTGTTGGGGATACCTTCTATCGCGGTGTCGCTGGTGGGCAAAGAGCATGTCAACTTTGAGACCGCCGCCTTGGTGGTGACCGAGTTGGTGCAGCGCTTTGCTGCGCAGTCCGAGCGCAAGCCCTGGTTGCTCAATGTGAACGTTCCCGATGTTCCTTATGGCGACTTGCAAGGCACCGTAGTCACGCGTCTGGGCAAACGCCATAAGGCCGAACCTGTTATCAAGGCACAAGACCCGCATGGTCAGACGGTGTACTGGGTGGGTGCGGCAGGTAAGGCGCAAGACGCGGGTGCGGGCACTGATTTCCACACCATTGCCGCCCAACAGGTCTCCATTACGCCGCTACAGATAGACCTGACGCAATACAGTCAGCTGGATGCGGTACGCGATTGGATGCGGCCAGTATGAATATCTCCGGCATTGGCATGACCTCGCAACGCACCAAGCAGCGCATGGTAGACAGGCTGCGCGAGCAGGGTATTAAGGACGAGACTGTGCTCGCTGCGATGTTTGCTGTGCCGCGTCATTTGTTCGTCGATGAAGCCTTGGCCAGTCGTGCTTATGATGATGTCTCGCTGCCCATCAATTTCAGTCAGACCATTTCCCAGCCTTATATCGTGGCACGCATGATAGAGATTTTGCGTAACGGTGCGCCTATGGGGCGCGTACTGGAGATTGGTACTGGCTGCGGTTATCAGGCGGCGGTGTTATCGCATCTGGCCAGCGAGGTGTACAGCATGGAGCGCATCGCGCCCTTGCATGAACGCGCTAAGAAGCAACTGCGTGAATTGAAGATGCGCAACGTCACGCTGCGTTATGCCGATGGTTGCGCCGGTCTCCCCGAGGCCGCACCTTTTGATGGCATCATCATGGCTGCCGCTGCGCCCACCCTGTTGCCGGCGCTGCGCGAACAACTGAAAGTCGGTGGTCGTATGGTGTTGCCGGTGGGCATGCAGGAGCAATCGCTGTATCTGATCGAGCGTGATGCAAAAGGGTTTCGCGAAACCAAACTGGAGTCGGTAAAATTCGTCCCTCTACTCATGGGTAAGGTATGACCTTGAAGAAACTCATCACGTGCACCTTGATCGCCACGACTTTGGCTGCCTGTACCCCAACCATGCAAGGTCCCGGCGATGGCAAAGGTCCTGCCAAAGTCGAGTCCACTGAGGCGACGCGCATGAAAGAAGCGGGCGAGAAGGACTGGCGGCCTGCGAGCCATGCGGTTTTGAAAGGCGATACGCTGTACAGCATCGCTTTCTACTATGGCTTGGATTATCACGAGCTGGCCGAACTGAATGAAATCAAAGACCCGCGCCTGATTCAGATCGGTCAGGTGTTGAAACTTTTCCCGGCAGTGCTGGGCAAGACGCCTGCGACCCTGGATGCGCCTGCGCCACTGGTCATCAAAGATCAGCCCAAAGTGGTGAAGTATGTCTACAACGAGGCCGCTCTGGCGCAGATAGATGAAGTGCAAAATCCTGGCAAGATCAAGCCACCTGTGAGTAAGGTCGAAACTGCGACAAGCACACACAAACCCGTTAGCGTTGTGCCGCCTAAGTCTGATCCTGTGGCGCGTGACAACGCACCGATGGTTAATACCGAAGAAGACGCATTGCAATGGAGTATGCCGACTAGTGGCAAAGTCATTACCCAGTTCTCCGAAGCGGACAACCGTAAAGGTATTGATATCAGCGGCAAGTTGGGACAGTCCGTTGTTGCCAGCGCACCGGGCAAGGTGGTGTACAGCGGCAGTGGCCTGCGCGGTTATGGCAAGCTCATCATCATCAAACATAACAAGACCTATCTGAGCGCCTATGCCCACAACGACAAGGTTTTGGTGAAAGAAGGGCAGACGGTCAAGCGTGGCGAGAAGATCGCCGAGATGGGCAAGACCGATGCCGAGCAGGTTAAGCTGCACTTCGAAGTGCGTCGTCTGGGTAAGCCTGTAGACCCTGCCAAATATCTGCCTAAATCTTGAGCGAGCCGCTAAAAATTCATTTTTGGGGCGCATCGCAGCGTCGCGTGCTCGCTCATTCCTCGCCTACCTTTACGCTATGTCTCGTCATTTGCTGCGCGGCTGCTTGCGCTGCATCCCAAAAAACAGAATTTTTTTGAGGTTCTCTTGACTGAAAATACTTCGGGAAAAACTGTAAAGCTCAGCGTGGTCGATCACGACCGCGCCAGTGCCCAGTTGCGCTATGTCTATCCCGTCGTCTCGCGCCGCGCGGGGGGGATCTCGGTCGGCATCAATCTCAATCCCAACAACGCTTGCAACTGGCGCTGCATCTATTGCCAAGTGCCGGAGCTGACGCGCGGTACCGCACCGGTCATCGACCTGTTGCAACTGCAAGTGGAGTTGCTGGATTTTCTGCATGAACTGCTGCACGGTGAGTTTATGCAACAGCGTGTACCGGAAGGCATGCGTCGTATCAACGACATCGCCCTGTCGGGCAATGGCGAACCCACCAGCAGCGCCGAATTTGCCGCCGTCATCGCCCTGATCGCCAAGGCGCGTAATGCTGTGGCACTGTCTGCTACCGTCAAGACCGTGCTTATCACTAATGGCAGCTTGATGCACCGCGAGACGGTGCAGCACGGTCTGGGTGAGTTGGCCAAGATCAACGGTGAAGTATGGTTCAAGCTGGATCGGGCGAGTGCGGCGGGCATGCTGCGCATCAACGACACGCAGGCCAGCATGGACAAGGTGCGTGCGCACCTGACCACGGCTATGTCACTCTGTCCGACTTGGCTACAGACCTGCTGGTTCGCGCTTGATGGCGAGTCGCCCTCGCCACAGGACGAGGACGACTATCTGGCTTTTATCGCAGCGCTACTGAGTGACGGCCAGCCCTTGCAAGGCGTGTTGCTATACGGCCTTGCACGTCCTTCCCTGCAAGCTGAAGCGCCACGCTTAAGTGCCTTGCCCAAAGAAAATCTTGAAGCATTTGCCCAGCGTATACGCGGGCTAGGCGTGACGGTTAAAGTCTCGAACTAGGTACTGAGCTAGGTCCGTGAGTAGCACTGTTGCGCCTCACAT
>JAVHRA010000012.1:0-4645 GCA_036171395.1 Gallionella sp.
CTGCCCAGCGTTGTGGGGCAGTGCTGCGTTTGACGGGACGAATAAATTCTATGGTCTGGGTGTTCATGGTTTTGCGTACTCGCTATGATAGGGCAACGCGGCATCATCCTTGAAAGGGCAAGTTCTTGTCAATTTTAGGTCGTGGTATTTTGGACATGCGCTCAATCTTTAAGCAGCTCATCCCTGCGCAGCCTTGTGTGCTGTGCGGTCGGATGAGCCACGCAGGCATCTGGTGCGCGGCTTGTGAGCGTGCGCTCCCTTATCTGCCGAGTCATGTCTGCGCGAGCTGTGCCTTACCCATTCCGAGCGGCTCCCAGTGCGGACGATGCTTAAGTCATCCGCATCGTTTTAGCCGTTGCACCGCTTTGTGCACCTATACTTTTCCTTGGGATAAATTAATTCAGCGGCTAAAGTTCGGCGCGGATCTCGCACTGGCTGATGCACTCGCTCTAAAACTGGCTGCACGTATAGATAAGACCCAACTGCCCGACCTCATCATCGCGATGCCCTTACATCCCAACCGACTGCGTGAGCGCGGCTATAACCAGTCGGTTCTGCTGGCACAACGGCTGTCCCAAGCTTGTGGTGTAGCGCTTCACCCGCACGCGTGTAGGCGAGTGCGCGACACCGCCGCGCAATCCACGCTGGCTTTCAAACATCGTCGCAAGAATATGCGTAACGCTTTTGTTTGTGATGTCGATCTAAGCGGGAAAAGAATCGCGCTAATCGATGATGTGCTGACCAGCGGTGCCAGCTTGGATGCGCTGGCCGATGCAATCATCAAACGTGGCGCTAGCGAGGTGGTGGTATGGGTGGTGGCGCGTACCGTGCGCAACCATGCTTAAGGTTTAGGCAGGATGACGGTTACTTAATCGCATCACTTCGCTCAGACTAGTCTGCCCCTGTTGCGCCAGTTTCAGCGCCTGTTCGGTTAGCCGTTTACCTTGCAGTTGTTTGGCTGCTTCCGTCATATAGGCGCTGGCGCTATCGTGTGCAGCCGCATCGACCAAGGCTTGGCGCAACTCGAGTAATTCGAACACGGCGATACGTCCATGGAAACCGGTGCCATGACATTGCACACACCCCTTGCCCTGTTTAACCACCCCCAGCTGGTCAGCGCTCAGGCCTTCCATGCTCAACCAAGCCAACTCTTGATGGGTCAACGTGTGCAGCGCACCGCAATGGCCGCACACTCGGCGTAACAGATGCTGAGCGAGCACGGCTTGGACGGCTGATACGGCCATGAAGCGCGGCAAACCATGCGCGTTGAATTGGCACAGAGCACTTACCGCGTCATAGCCATTCATGGCGGCAAACACTTTTTTGCCATCGATAGCGGCATGTAAGGCGCTACGCAGCACATCACCATTGGGCAACTCATGTAACACCAGCACATCCGGGTCTTGATGCAGCACGGCATGCAACGCGGCTGCAAATTCCAGCCCTCCCAATACATCCACCTGCAACTGGTAGAACCTAGGATTATGGTGCTCGATCGGATCTTCCACGCTGACGATCTTGAGGTTGTCGGCATCTAATTCTGCCAAAGCGGCAAGCAGTGTCGTACTCTTGCCACTACCGGCCGGCCCCGTCAGCAGCAACATTCCTTTACCCCTTGCCAATATCTCACGCAGGCGCGCCACCATGAGCTCGGGCATGCCCAAACTATCCAGAGTAGTGCGCTGATCATCCTGCGCGGAAAGATGCAGCACCATAGACTCGCCATTTCCTACCGAACAAACGGAGACTCGCACATCAACAGCGCGCTCGCCTACGCGGGCGCGGAATCGACCGGACAAGGGTAGGCGCTTTTCCACGATATCCAATTCCGCCATCAGCTTGAGTCGTAACGCCACCCCTTCCGTAATTTTATATGGCAGCGCTATCCCACTGACCAATACGCCGTCTACACGCAAGCGGTGACTGTACGTTTTATCATGGCGCTCAATATGAATATCCGAAGCGCGCTCGCGCAAAGCGGTCTCAAACAACGCTTGTATCTGTTTGCTAACCGACACCTCGGCATTTATTTCAGACTGATTGGCAGAGGATGCCGCACTTTGCTCCCGACCCGCCATCACAGTGCGCCCGTACATCTGCCCACCAATATCGTCGGTACGACGATAGCCACGATCGATGCTTTCCAGCACCTGCCCTTCGGTAACCACCACCACAGCGATCTGATGTTTAAGCAAACGCGCTACTTCATCGATTGCCGATTGATCGGTCGGATCGGCCATACCCACTGTGATCACACCTTCGTGCGCATCCAACACAATGGAGCGATAACGCCGCGCCTGATCTTCGGGTAATAGACGCACTAGGTCGGAATCAAGGTTGTAACGCTTCAGGTCGATAAATGCGATGTCGAATTGTTTGGCGAGTGTTTCCGATATCTGCACCTCGCTGATGAATTTATTGTCCACCAGTACACGGCCAAGACGCCGACCACTGCCTCTTTGCTGGGCAAGTGCCGACTCGAGCTGTTCTTGGGTGATGAGTTTTGCATTGACTAGCAAATCGCCTAAGCGAACTTTCTCTGGCCGCGCCATAATGCCCCCCGATTGATTATTCTTCCGCCTGCCGAAGCGCTTGAACGTTAGTCGTTTTTAGCCTTACTGACAAGATATAACGAGCCATTACCATGTTCCACGTCATCCTGTATCAACCTGAGATTCCACCCAACACAGGCAACATCATCCGCTTGTGCGCCAATACCGGCTGCCAACTGCACCTAATCAGACCATTGGGCTTCACGCTGGAAGATAAACAGTTGCTGCGCGCGGGCCTTGATTATCACGAGTTCGCCACGCTAAAGGTGTATGACGATTTACCAAGTTGTTTGCGCCAATTCGATACGTCACGCGTGTTTGCGCTGACCACCAAGGGCTCTCAGCCTTTCCACGGCTTGAGCTATCAGTCTGGCGATGCATTTCTGTTTGGGCCGGAGAGTCGCGGACTACCCGCCGAGGTGTTGGCTGATTTTGCGGTTGCGCAACGTGTACGCCTGCCCATGCTGCCGAACAATCGCAGCCTGAATCTTTCCAATACGGTGGCAGTAGCGGTGTTCGAAGCTTGGCGGCAATGTAGTTTCGTCGGCGCTTCTGCCAACTGAATGTTGGGTGTGCGTGGTGCTAGATCTCAGAGTTAGGAGTCCGATTGAGCAATTCTTCCAACATCACACTAACTGGAACTTGCTCATAGACTACGCGGTAGACTGCCTCGCAAATCGGCATATCGACCTCCAACCGTTGTGCCATCTGATGCACCTCGCGCACGGTGTACACCCCTTCGGCGACATGCCCCAAGCGATGCAATATCTCCGGCAAGGTATGCTGTTGCGCCAACAGTAAGCCGACCTGACGGTTACGTGACAGATCCCCGGTACAAGTAAGAATCAAATCTCCCGCACCGGACAAACCCGCCAAAGTCTCGGCCCGCCCGCCCATCTTGACACCCAAGCGGGCGACTTCGGCCAGGCCTCTGGTAATGAGCGCAGCACGGGCGTTATAGCCCAAGCCCATGCCATCACATATGCCTGCCGCGATGGCCAATACGTTCTTCACCGCACCACCAACCTCCACCCCTACCACGTCGGTACTGGCGTAGATGCGCAGTCGAGCATGATGCAGGGCATGTGCGGTATTACGAGCGAACGCTTCATCTGTCGAAGCCAGCGTCAACGCCGTTGGCAGATTACGCGCGACCTCCTGTGCAAAACTCGGGCCTGAAAGTACTCCGCAAGGAAACGCCACAGGAAGCTCCACTGCCACCACTTGATGGGGCAACAATCCGGTTCCCGCCTCGAAACCTTTACATAACCAAATCACACCACAAGGACGCTGTGTCTTAGCCACTTGCCGCAGCGCATCGCGCAGACCGGACACAGGCACAGCCAAAATAATCAATTCGGCGTCTTGTAGTGCAACGGCGATATCGGCAGTGAGCAGCAGTTGTCCGGGCAGTTTGACTTCAGATAGATAGCGTTTATTCGCGCCTTTGCGGCGCATTTCATCAATTTGCTCGGCGTTACGCGCCCACAGCGTGACGGTGTGATGCGCGACAAGATTGACGGCTAATGCCGTCCCCCATGCACCCGCACCCAATACCGCAATCTTCATTTTAGTCGCCCCACACGTCGCTATGCTGCACAAAACCCAGTAGGCCGTCCTGATGGCGCACCTTGAGCCAGCCAGTGCCAGTACTCTCCAACACTTCCAACGCAACCTGCTGGCGCACCTGCAAAACACTGGATGCCGCAAAATCGGGGGATTTGCGTATATCGACAATGGGCGCAACCGCATAGACAAAGCGCTTAAAAGACATGTCGCCCTTTTCCACCCAATACAGCGCACCCGAACGATCTCTTACCTTGACCCAGGTGTCCAAACTCACCACCACCTCGAACGGCATATAGCGATTCACGACAAAAAGTCTTTTCGCCTGCAACGAAGGTGCGTCGTACAAAATCGCATGTGCCGATGAGACCGTCATGTAATCGACAGCCTGCGCGTAGCCGCACGCCAGCAAAGTGACAGCCAGCAGACAACTGCGCAGAAAAACGGCTCGGGTCATTTAGTGTGTAGTAGCTGCTGCGGCCTGTGCCTGCTGTTGCTTGTTTTGCTGGTACAAGACGTCAAAGTTA
>JAVHRA010000013.1:0-4638 GCA_036171395.1 Gallionella sp.
TCGGCCAAAAAGCCCAAGTTCCACTTATCGCCCAACAAGCCCGCGAACGCGCCCATCGCCAGCGAGCCGCTATACCAGAGCGGATTGAGCACGCTCAGATGCCCGCCCAGCTCATGCACGCGCTTGGCTGTCCAAGCCAGATGCTCGGTCTCCTCCTGCGCTGCCAGCGCTAGGCGACGTTGTACCTGCGGATCGCGCGCGGTGAGCGCTTGGCCCTGATACAAGGCCTGTGCGCAAATCTCACCGGTATGATTGACGCGCATTAGCGCGGCGGCATGCTGCTTCTCCGCCTCATCCAACGGCGCATCCTGCAATGTGGCATCGGGATAAGGACGGGCGCTGTGCGCCTGACTGAACAGGGTACGCAAGCCTTTATCGAACTCGGTAATTAAACGATCAACATTAAACATGGCATGGCTTTCTTTATCTGAGTTATCAGCTGCCTACGCCCCTCTCCCATAAATGAGAGAGGGGTTATGTGGCTACGCAGCAAGCGGCAATGGCAGTTGAAAGTTGCCATTCACGATACCTGCAACAGAAATATCTTCATCCAACGCTTCCCAACGTAACGCCGCACCGTTCACACGTAACACAACGTTCTGCAACTGTTCGTCACTCGCATCGCGCAACAACTTATAGCGCGACGACGGAAAACCAATTTGGCGACCGTCGGTCAGCTCAATAAATACTGTGCGCGCCATTACCCAAGCACGAATTGCGCAGTATTCCATTTCATTATTGGAAGAACTCATACCATTTCTCCTTGAAAAATTCTTGTCGCTCAAAAATTACGTCTCAATACGACGTAATACTATGGGACTCACATTCCGACTGCGGGCCAATCGAATCGGCTCCAACCAGAACTTACACTCACCATCCCCTGTATCGACATGCACATGCGGCGGCTCCTGCCCCTCATCGGAGTAAAAATGAAAACGCCAATTTAACAGTCGCAGTATGGTGGGCATGCTAGATCGATAGATGCAAGTGGCGCGAATACTGCACGATTAAACACTATCCAGCAATACCGAGCGCCCATAAAAAACGGGACGCCTAAGCGCCCCGTTCTAGTCTTTAATAACTGAGGTTTAAGTCAGATTAGAAAGATTTGATCAGACCTACACCGAAAGCACTAACTGTTGCACCAGTAGTAGCACCGAAAGCAGTGCTAGCTGTGGTGTTGTAAGCACCTGCAGTTTCGTTCTTCAAGCTTGTGTAAGCTGCGAAGATTTCAGTCGTCTTGGAGAAGTTATGACCAACACGCAGAGACACTTGGTTAGCACCAGTGTTAACAACGTTAGTCTTACCAGCCTTAGCGTAGCTCAGAGCGATTGTATCTTTCTCAGTGAAGGAGAACTGGCCAACCAATTCCATATTGCTTTGTGAGTAGCTGAAAGGAGTAGCTGCCATGTTGATTTTGATACTTTCAACAGTTGCACCGATCCAAGCTGGACCAAAGTTGTAACGAGCAGTCAAACGAGTTGCGCTGTCAGTCTTGCCTACAACAGTAGCATCAGCACGATTCTCAAAACCCAACGCTACGTAGATCGCGTCAACGTCGTAAGTACCGGACAAAGACATAACAGCCTTGTTAGCAGTTGCTGTTTGAGCTGAATCTGGACTGTAAGAAACGGCAGCTTGGAAGCCAGCAAACTTAGGCGACCAGTATTGAATCATGTTCTTTTGACGAGTGTTGTAGTTAACAACCGCACCGCCGTTAGCACGACCAATGATGTTCAATGCGCTGAAAGAAGTTGTGTTGTCAAACAACTCAACCTTGTTGTGTACAACTTTGTATGGGGAATCCCACACACCAACGATAGCTTTACCGAAACCACCTTCCAGACCTAGACCGCTGTTACGCGTGCCGTTGCCCAGACCGTTACCTACGTTGCCGTTGAGGTCCATCTGAACTTCATACTGAGCCAGTGCCTTCAGATCGTCGCCCAAATCTTCGCTGACCTTGAAACCCAAGCGAGATGCGTCGTTGTTGATACGCATAGCGCTGTTTGAGTTTGCCAAAGCACCGCCATTTGCAACGACATTGTTCTTGTCGTTTGTTACAGATTCAATGTTCAAGAATGCCTTACCGTATACGGTAACGTCAGCCGCCATCGCCGCAACAGGTGCAGTCAAAGCAGCAGCAACAGCCAGTGCGATCAGTTTCTTTTGCATATATATAACTCCTAGTGGTTTTTGATTGCAGCCAGCGCATGCTAGCTACAGTTAAAAGAAAATTCTCGTTGAGAACTTCTGCGGCGGATTATCCCGATTGAAATATTTCACGCAAGCCTCGCTCTTGGGTTTTAACAAAAAGTTCACAATACTGTTGTTTTTTTGCTACAAGCGCCTCACCAACCCCGCTTAACCCCTTATTGAATAAGGGACTAAGCGAATACTTTAGCCAACTCAACGCCCGGCTCGGCGGCGCGCATAAAGGCTTCGCCTACTAAGAAGGCATGCACTTCATGTGCACGCATGCGCTGCACATCTTCGGCAGTGAAGATGCCGCTCTCGGTGACCACGATGCGCTCCTTGGGAATATTGGCGAGCAAATCCAAAGTGGTTTGCAAGCTCACCTCAAAGGTACGCAGGTTGCGGTTGTTAATTCCTATTAATGGCGTGCTGAGTTGCAAGGCTGCGTCGAGTTCGACGGCGTCATGCACTTCCACCAGCACCGCCATGCCCAACTTATGTGCCAATTTCTCAAAGCGGCGCATCTCTTCAAGAAACAGCGCGGAGGCGATGAGCAAGATGGCATCGGCACCCATCGCGCGCGCTTGATAGATTTGATACTCGTCAACGATGAAGTCTTTGCGCAGTACGGGCAGTTCGCAGGCGGCTCGCGCTTGTTGCAAATAGGCCGCGCTGCCCTGAAAGAATTGTTCGTCGGTCAACACCGATAGGCAGGCCGCGCCGTGCTGGGCATAGCTGGCGGCAATGGCAGCGGGCTGAAAATCCTCACGTATCACGCCCTTGCTAGGGCTGGCTTTCTTGATTTCGGCGATCACAGCAGGCTGACCGGCGGCGATTTTGTTGCGTATGGCGGCGACAAAATCGCGCGCGGGTGCGGCTTGCTCCGCTTCCATGCGCATCAGCGCGGGCGGGTTGATGGCCTTGGCGGCGGCGACTTCTTGCGCCTTCACTGCGAGTATCTTGTTGAGGATGTCTGACATTGCTGAACGTGCATTTATACAAAGGCGCGCATTCTAGCACTTGGGGTAAAATGCGCCCTTTGCAAAACTCAGCACACGATATGAGCAACGTCAAAATCTATATGCGTGAAGTCGGTATCGCGGCACGCGCAGCCGCGCGCCACATGGCGATGGCCGACACCGCCACCAAGAACCGCGCGCTGCACGCCATCGCGGAGGCGCTGCTGAGCAACAGCGCAACCTTGCTCAGCGAGAATGCCAAAGATGTCGCTGCGGCCACCGCCAACGGACTGGATGCGGCATCCATAGACAGACTCACGCTGACCGAGAAATCCGTGCGCGGCATGGCCGAAGGCTTGCAACAAATCGCCACCCTGCCCGACCAGATCGGCGCAATAACCGACCTGAGCTACCGCCCATCCGGCATCCAAGTGGGCAAAATGCGCGTGCCGTTGGGCGTGATCGGCATCATCTATGAATCGCGTCCCAATGTGACCGCCGACGCAGCCGGACTGTGTTTGAAATCCGGCAACGCCTGCATCTTGCGCGGCGGCTCGGAAGCTATGCACTCCAATCAAGCCATCGCAGCTTGCGTGCAGGCCGGACTCAAGGCGGCGGGATTGCCTGCCGATGCAGTGCAAGTGGTGAACACCACCGACCGTGCGGCGGTGGGCGAGCTCATCACCATGAAGGACTATGTGGACGTGATCGTGCCGCGCGGCGGCAAGGGGCTGATCGAGCGCATCAGCAACGAGGCGCGCATCCCGGTCATTAAACATCTGCACGGCGTATGCCATGTGTATATCGACGACGAAGCCGACCTGGCAAAGGCAATACGCATCGCCGACAACGCCAAAACGCATCGCTACGGCGTATGCAACGCAATGGAGACGCTATTGGTAAATGCCAAGGTCGCGGCGCAAGTGTTGCCAGCGTTGTGCAAGATCTATCTGGATAAGGGCGTGGAGCTGCGCGGCGACGACGCGGCACGCAAGCTGGTCGCACAAATGGCGGCGGCGACCGAGGAAGATTGGGAAACCGAATATCTTGCGCCCATCCTGAGCATACGTGTGGTGGACGATCTGGATGCGGCACTGGCGCATATCGCCAAGTACGGTTCACAACACACTGACAGCATCGTCACCGAGAACTACAGCAAGGCAATGCGCTTCCTGCGCGAAGTCGATTCCAGCAGCGTGATGGTGAACGCCTCGACGCGCTTCGCCGACGGCTTCGAATATGGCTTGGGTGCTGAGATCGGCATCTCGACTGACAAGATCCATGCGCGTGGTCCGGTAGGCTTAGAAGGACTGACCTCGCAGAAATACATCGTGCTGGGCAACGGACAGATACGGACTTAAAGCCTACTCACGCGGAGACGCGGAGGACGCGGAGTGAAACCCTTGAAAAATTTCTCATTATTTTTGACTTGCCCCGCGACCTCCGCGCCTCCGCGTGAACCGATTTTAAGTTTGAGTACTTC
>JAVHRA010000014.1:0-4621 GCA_036171395.1 Gallionella sp.
TGTTTTCCAACAAAATCGTCAGATGCAATTCGCCACGACCTGCCAACAAGAACACGTCGGTGTTGTCGGTTTCTTCTACACGCAATGCGACGTTGACCAACAATTCTTTGGTCAAACGATCGCGAATCTGGCGGCTGGTGATGAACTTGCCTTCTTGTCCGCACAATGGCGAGGTGTTCACCATCAGGTTCATGGTCAAAGTCGGTTCATCGATCTTAGGCAAAGGCAAAGCTTCTGGCTTGTTGATATCAGCGATGGTCACACCGATACCGATCTCTTCGATACCGTTAATCAGCACGATGTCGCCAGCTTTCGCTTCGTCCATCAGATAACGATCCACACCTTGGAAGCCCAAGACTTGATTGACACGACCGCGCTTGGACGACTTGTCGCCATTCATGATCATCACATCTTGACCAGGCTTGATACGGCCGCGCAACACACGACCCACACCGATACGACCGACGAAGGTGGAATACTCCAGCGCGGAAATTTGCAGTTGCAGAGGCTCGTCCATCGCCGCAGCAGAAGGAGCAGGAACGCTCTTCAAAACAGTATCAAACAAGGGACGCATGTCTGGGCTAGGCTTAGCCAAATCCAATGTTGCGTAACCATTCAATGCGGAAGCATAAACGACAGGGAAATCCAATTGTTCTTCAGTCGCGCCGAGCTTGTCGAACAAGTCGAAAGTCTGGTCAATCACCCAGTCGCAACGGGCGCCTGGACGATCCACTTTATTAATCACGACGATAGGACGCAGACCCAAGGCTAGGGCCTTCTTGGTCACGAAACGTGTCTGAGGCATAGGACCTTCAACCGCATCTACCAACAGCAATACGCCGTCCACCATACCCAGCACGCGCTCCACCTCGCCGCCGAAGTCGGCGTGGCCCGGTGTATCGACGATGTTGATGTGCACACCTTCGTAGTTCACCGCGCAGTTCTTCGCCAAAATGGTAATGCCGCGTTCTTTTTCCAGATCGTTGTTGTCCATCACGCGTTCAGCAACGTGTTGGTGAGCGGAGAATGAGCCGGCTTGAGTAAGCAGCTTATCAACCATAGTGGTCTTACCATGGTCAACGTGGGCAATGATGGCGATATTACGGAGTGCGCGGGACATGAATGCAGCCTTGCTTGATTAAAGGGCGCGCATTCTAACACAGGCGAGCCGACTCTCCCGAGAAAACTGAAGATACAATGACAAAGCGTTTAGCTTAGTAAAAGCATAGAGTTACGTCTTGCTCTTGGAATCGCCCTAAAGGAATATCAATAGATGAAGCGCGGCTTGAGCTCTAGCAAATTGAGGTCCGTCAATATCTGTTCCAAACGCTGTTGGGCATTCTTGCGTGGCGCCCCGCTGCGCTTGGCGATAATAAGCTCATTCTTCATCGAGTGTTCCCAACCAATCAATTCCGTCACGGTCACTTGATAGCCATGTGACTCTAACAGCAAGCAGCGCAGCACATTGGTGAGCTGACTGCCGAATTCACGGGTGTGCATGGGATGACGCCAAATCTCGGAGAGCGCAGTCTTAGCGAAGGACTGGTTCTTGTGTTTATTCAGCACAGACGCAACTTCCGCTTGGCAACACGGCACTAGCACGATGTACTGGGATTTTTTCTGTAATGCAAACTTGATTGCATCATCGGTAGCCGTGTTGCACGCATGCAACGCCGTGACGACTTCTATATTGGCAGGTAGCTGAGGCGTATCGATAGACTCTTCTACAGAGACATTCAGAAAAGACATGCGCGGAAAATCCAATTTGCTAGCAAGTGCCTGTGACTTTTCAACCAACTCTGCACGCGTCTCTATACCGTAGATATGCCCAGTCTGACGGGCCTTAAAAAACAAGTCATAGAGTATGAAGCCGAGGTAAGACTTCCCCGCCCCATGATCGACTAGCGTCAACTCGGCTTGTTGAGACAAAACGTCTGCCAGCAATGGCTCGATGAATCTGAATAAGTGATACACCTGCTTAAGCTTGCGACGGCTGTCCTGATTGAGTTTGCCATCCCGCGTCAGTATATGTAGCTCTTTGAGCAGCTCGGTAGACTGCTTGGGGTCGATTTCTGGTATGACTGTCATGATAATCAGTAGGCTCGCATGCAAAGGCGACATTCTACCCGTACCCTTAGTTTCACCAAGATAGGAAGATGCGCAAACAAAATATATAGGTCTTTTTACCTAGTTATTCAGACTACAGACAGTAGGAATTTAGTCATGTAATCTCAAATACAAATGCGCTCGCTGTAAATGGAGTATCGATGCATCACCAAAAAACAATGTTATCTGCCTTGATGTTGGCGCCATCGCCTGTGGTTGCGGCTGACTGCGCCGATTTTTTCAAATCAGTCCCAAGTATGTATGTCAACTCCGACAAAGACAGGCAACTTTTTGTCGCATATATCATCAACAAGGTGCTCAGTCACCGCGCGTATGTCACGTTAAGGTTGCACGGGTGAGTAACTTGTGCTCACTAGGTAGCTTAAGAGTTCTACTCGGCATGATCGTGTTTTGCTGTGTGTCTATCAGCCATGCAGCCGTGGATATCAAAGTGACATTGGTACTCAGTGATAGCAATCCCAACTATCAGCGTTTTGCGGATAGCTATAAAAATAACCTAGCGCAAACTACTCGACTGACCATAGTGCCAAGCGAAGATAAGGTCAAAAGCGCAGATCTTGCGGCTGACCTTATCGTTACTGTAGGCAGCAAGGCCGCCAGCAGCTTGATCAGTAAGACGACGCAACCAATGTTGTTGGCCATGTTGCCGAGCAATCTCTATCAGGAGATGTTGACTAGACGTCCAGTCTCCAGCCAACTCTCCGCTCTGTACGTGGATCAGCCTTGGAGTCGCCACATAGAACTACTGTTTGCGGCGTTACCACAAACGCATAGGATAGGTTTGCTCTATTCATCCGAGTTTAGTAAAACGCTAGCTGAGTTAAATAAACTCGCGACTCACCACGATGCCAAACTTTTGGCCCAGCAAGTAGAGAGTAACGAGCAACTTTTCAACGCGCTGGAAATGACGCTAAATCGCAGCGATGTTTTGCTCGCCGTGCCCGACAGCGAAATCTATACCAGCAACAATATCCGCAATATCTTGATGAGCAGTTATAGGCACAAGATCCCTTTAATTGGCATTTCCAAAGGCTATGTCAATGCAGGTGCGCTATGTGCAGTGTTTACTAGCCCAGAAGATTTAGCGTTACAAGCCAGTAAAATTTCCCATATTTTTGCGCAGAGCAAACGACTCCCTGCGGCACAGTTTCCCGATGTGTATGAGGTTGCCACCAATCCTGAAGTCGCTCGCACCTTGGGCATAAAGCTAAAGTCGGCCGAACAGTTACACAAACTTCTGCTTCGTTCCGAAGGAGTGAATGATGCTGACTAGACAATATGGCATACGCAAACATATAGCATGGCTGACATTGACGCCCTTGCTGGTCATGGTGATCGCACTGGAGGGATTCTTCCTCAATGACCGCGCGAATAGCATGGAGCAGGATCTCATCGCGCGTGGTCGTTTGATTGCCAGCCAACTTGCCGCGAGCAGCGAATATGGCGTGTTCTCGAATAACCACACCTTCCTCAACAACATCGCTGAAAGTGCCATGCTGCAAGCCGATGTGCGTGGCGTCATCATCTTGGATGATGAGCACATCATGGCGGCGGTGGGCGCTATTCCTCAAGTATTGGCGGCCTCCAGCACAGCCACTAAACGCAGAGCCTCATACCCCGATAGCCTGACCGTGAAACTCTCACCACGCCCCCTCCTGGCATTGGTGAACAAGAGCACAAGCATTTTGGATCAAGGCGAGTCGGTGTTGTTATATCAACCCATCCTCTCGACACAGATAGCCTTGAGTGATCTCGAATTATCTTCAGGAGAAAATCAACTCGGCGCCGTCATCATTGAGATGAATTGGAAGAATACACGCCACATGCAAACACGTATGTTATGGATGACCATCACCGCCACCGCCCTTTTTCTGCTACTCACGCTATACATCATCTATCTGGCCAGCCGCCGCATCATCGAACCCATCAGCCAGCTGAACACAGCGATACAAGCGATAGGTGCGGGTAATCTCAACGTCAGAGTGAACGTGCCGAAATGTATTAACGAACTTTGCAACCTGAGCAATGGCATCAATCAGATGACACAGGAATTACAACATGAACGTGCCGCACTACAACAACGTATTGATGAAGCGACAATCCAGCTACGCACCCTAGCTTTTTACGACACCCTGACACAACTTCCCAATCGACGTCTGCTCAACGACCGACTGGGACATGCATTGGCGACCAGCAAACGCAGCGGCAAATATGGGGCTTTAATGTTCCTTGATCTGGATAACTTCAAACCCGTCAACGATATGCATGGCCATGCAGCGGGCGACATGTTGCTCATAGAAGCAGCACAGCGTATCAGCAGCTGCCTGCGCGAAATGGACACCGTGGCGCGTTTTGGCGGTGATGAGTTCGTCGTAATGTTGGGCGAACTCGATCTTCGAGTCGAGGAATCGGTGCGGCTTGCTTATCTGGTAGCAGAAAAGATACGCGACAAATTGGGCGAGACTTATCACCTAACCATACAGCAGGAAGGTCA
>JAVHRA010000015.1:0-1196 GCA_036171395.1 Gallionella sp.
CGCGCCATTCCGGTGCCGCAGAAAGCACCGCAGCGCGGGTGAGGTTCACCACCGTGGCAAGCAGTTGCGCCATCTGCTGCGCACGCGGTTTTTCCTGCACATGGCGGAAGATGGTAAGCGAGGCATACAACGACAGAACGATGAGCACCACGATAAGCAAGAAGGCGCGGCTCAACAGATTCAAACGCTGTTTCATTTCGCTTTGACACCGTCGGGCACGAACACATAGCCGTGTCCCCAAACGGTCTGAATAAAGCGCGGCTGCGCGGGGTCGGACTCGACCAGTTTGCGCAAGCGCGACACTTGCACGTCTATGGCTCGGTCCATCGGGTCGTGGTCGCGCCCCCGTGCCAGTTCCATCAGTTTGTCGCGCGATAAAGGATGTCGCGGATGCGTGACCAAGGCCCTGAGCAGAGCGAACTCGGCGGTAGTGAGTGAGATGGACGCGCCGGCTTTGAACAAAACGCGCGTGGCAAGATTCAGTTCGCAATCGCCGAAACTTAGCAACTTCTCTTCCAATTCAGGCGCGCCCACCGGCTGCGCCCCCTTGCGCCGCAACACCGCATGGATGCGCGCGACCAGTTCGCGTGGATTGAACGGTTTGCACAGATAATCATCCGCACCCATTTCTAAGCCCACGATGCGATCGATCTCGTCACCCTTGGCGGTGAGCAAGATCACCGGCACATTCTCACCGCTGCCACGCAAGCGCCGCAGGATAGCGAGTCCATCCTCGCCCGGCAGCATCAGGTCAAGTACCAGCAGATGATAATGATTCAGCCGCAGCGCCTTATCCATGGCCGTGCCATCGGCGACGGCGCGCGCGGAAAAACCCTGCTCGTCCAGGTAACGTAACAACAGCTCGCGCAAACGGGCGTCGTCGTCAATGATGAGGATGCGGTTGATTAGTGTCATGGCGGCATGATAATTCCTCATGACACTAAGGATGTAACGATTTGTCACGCACAGTCAGCAGGGCAACATGCTGTTACAACTTCCCATCCAGTACCAACATTTGGCTTACATTTCCGCCCTATCATTCCGACCTGCGCCACCCTTAGCGCTAGCACAGATACAGGAGACAAAAATGAAGAGACTTATACAAACATTGTTCGCGGCTGGCTTGCTCGCCACCTTCAGCATGAATGCGCTGGCTGCCGATGTCAGCATGCAGGAACATATGCAGCGCATGCAGA
>JAVHRA010000015.1:1296-4571 GCA_036171395.1 Gallionella sp.
ATGCACGAACAAATGCGCGCCGACATGGCCAAGATGACACCCGAGGAACGCAAGCGCCATCACGAAGAGATGCGTAAAGAGTGGGACAGCATGACGCCAGAACAGCGTGCGCAACGCCGCCAGCAGATGCATGAACACTGGGAACAGATGTCACCTGAAGAGAAGACCCGGATACGCAGCGAGATGAAACAACACTGGGACGAGATGCCCAAAAAAGAGCGCGACGCACGACGCAAAGAGATGCGCGAACATTGGCAGAAAATGTCACCTGAAGAGCGCGCGCAGATGAAGCAGCAACATCAGGGCCACATGCATCACGGCGAGATGCCGGCCGCCCCCGTAACCCGCTGAAATCAGTCAACCAGCCGCGTCTAGCGCGCGGCGGGTTGACCCGTAAAATAGTAGTAGAGAAAAGGCGGAACAACTATCCAAGCCAAGCCTAAGCGCGTATTCAGACGGCTCAAGGGAAAACTGTGTGCAAGCAGCAAGAAGCACGCCGCAGCAATCATTAAAGTTCCCCCTGCTACAGCCACCCCCATCGCACCATCGACGTAACCGACTTGTCCCTGTTTGGATTTAAGCGCAATACCGCCTTGGAGCAGATTCAACCAACCGAACCCGCAAAAAAACAGCGTCATAATGCCGAAAACGATGCGCTCCGCCGTCTTGTCTTGCTTCTTTTCCTGCATGTTGTATACCCGAACGTAAAGCGATGCGTCACATCCTAGCATAGCGTTTGACGTGCTTTGATACGCCCAAGTCTTGTTGAGCACCCGTGCCACTCCAATTTCCGCATGAGTGCTGCTAAGATATTGGTATGAGAGTGTTGCTGAATAAATCTCCGTTAGGAGTAGGATGTTTCTTAACGCGAACGAATCAACTGGGGGATGGCAATGGACGAGCGTGTCCTAACATTATTGGGCGGCGACGAAAGCAAATATCCACATGCGCTGGAGCAACGATATCCGCGTATCTTGGACAATCTAGTTCTACTCTGGAACTCCCCCAGAATTGAAGGTTATTTCTTTGGTTTGATGGTGGACACACGCAACGGCACGCGACAGGGTTTTCCCAACGACGTCGCGCACGACATCATGACTTTGCAAAGCGCGTATCACAACAAGCATAAAGACGCTGATTATCACGAGAACCCCTGGGACGAAATACCCGAAGAAAAACGGGCCGAACTGGAACAACTGGGGTACACCTATTCGCAATTGAGTTTTATGGATGCGGTCGAGAAAGGTAGCGCACGGGCGGTTGGCGTATTCCTTTCCTGTGGGATAAAAGTCGATTCACGTGATGAGCGTGAGTGGACGCCACTGATGATCTCTTCATTCAATGGCAACGAGGAGATGGCATTCTTCCTGATACGCTGCGGCGCACAGATACAGATACAAGATCGCAACGGCTACACACCCTTGCATTGGGCGGCCTTCAATGGCTTTACCTCAGTAGTTGAACTGCTCATCCAGAAAGGCGCCGAGGTTAACGCGCGTAGTCAATTCGGCTGGACACCGCTCATGCAAGCAGCGACGCGCGGTCACACCAAGACCGTAAAGAAACTGCTAGAGCATCAGGCTTATGTGGATGAAGTCACCACCGATGGTTGGACCGCACTACACAAAGCGTCTGCGAACGGCCACGCCGAAATCGTGCAAATGCTAATGGAAAAGGGTGCGAATCGCTCTATCGCTTATCCCGATGGAAGCACTGCGATGTCTCTCGCTGAAGCCAACAAACACGAGAATGTCGTCAAGATACTGAAAGAGTACAACTCCCACCATTTCGGCTAATGCTGCTCGGCGCACCTGCTCGCGCAATTAAACACCGGGGAAGCTCGACTTCAGTCCCACAGGCTCAAAGTGCATTGAGCAAGGCTTCCCCGTATCCCTTCACACCAACTCTGCCCACATATCGTGTTCGTCACTATCGATAATCCTGACCTGGACCCTCTCGCCCACCTTCAGATGCGCGGCATTTTCGATGAACACCGAGCCGTCGATCTCCGGCGCATCAGCGGCACTACGCGCCACCGCACCTTCGTCGTCCACTTCATCCACCAACACTTGCATAACCTTGCCGACCTTAGCCTGCAAACGTGCCGCGCTAATCTCTTCCTGCAACAGCATCAGCCGCGCTAAGCGCTCTTCTTGAATTTCGGGCGGCACATGATCGGGCAAGTCGTTCGCCACCGCGCCATCTACCGGTGAATATTTAAACGCGCCGACGCGGTCCAGCTGTGCCTCTCTGAGGAAATCCAGCAACTCTTCGAACTCTGCTTCGGTCTCGCCGGGGAAGCCGACGATGAAAGTACTGCGCAGCGTCAACTCGGGGCATATCTCGCGCCAGCGTTTGATGCGCTCCAGCACCCCGTCGCTATTGCCCGGACGCTTCATCAGCTTGAGGATGCGCTGGTTAGCGTGTTGAAACGGGATGTCCAGATACGGCAAGATTTTCCCTTGCGCCATCAAGGGAATCACTTCGTCCACATGCGGATACGGATAAACATAATGCAGACGCACCCAGACACCCAACTCGCCCAGCGCGACGGCCAGCTCGGTCATACGTGTCTTGAGTGGACGACCATCCCAGAAACCGGTGCGGTACTTGATGTCCACGCCATACGCGCTGGTGTCTTGCGAGATGACCAGCAATTCTTTCACGCCGGACTTGACCAAGTTCTGCGCCTCTTGCATCACCTCGCCGACCGGACGGCTGACCAGATCGCCACGCATAGACGGGATGATGCAGAAGGTGCATCTATGGTTACAGCCTTCGGAGATTTTCAAATAGGCGAAATGTTTGGGCGTGAGACGGATGCCTTGCGCGGGCACCAGATCCATATACGGGTCATGCGGTTTGGGCAGATGCAGATGCACCGCATCCATCACTTCATCGGTGGCATGCGGGCCGGTCACGGCTAGCACTTTTGGGTGAGCGTTTTGCACCACGCCATCCTTCGCGCCCAGACAACCGGTGACGATGACCTTGCCATTTTCCGCTAACGCTTCACCGATGGCATCCAACGATTCCGCCACCGCGCTATCGATAAAACCGCAGGTGTTCACCACCACGAGGTCGGAATCCTGATAACTGTTGGAGATCAGATAACCCTCCGCACGCAAGCGCGTGAGGATGTGTTCCGAATCGACCGTCGCCTTGGGGCAACCTAACGAGATGAAACCGACTTGAGGAATCTTTTGTGGTGCGTTCATATGCTGCTTTCCGTTCATAAACTACTTGATGGGTTAAACGCCAACCGCGAGGTTGAC
>JAVHRA010000016.1:0-4567 GCA_036171395.1 Gallionella sp.
GCAGCTCGCCACCTAAATTCACTTACAAAAGTTGCACTTCAGAGTTGAATCCGCCCTACAATATCCAGCCCCTTACCGACACCTTCAAGCAAACGCATAGATGCGTGCATAGCAATGATACGTTCACCACAAATACTGCAAGTTGTTCAGTCTGCAACCATCTTCCATGGTGTTGCAGAGCCCTTGCTGTCTAAGCATCTAAGCAGTGCCGAATGCGTCACCTTAATGCCCGACCAAGTATTACTGGTGCCGGGACAGGCCAACAATACAATTTACATTGTGCTCGAGGGCCGGCTGTGTGTACTCGCCAAGGCCAATGACGTGGAACCCATAGCAATACTCGGCACAGGTGAGTGCGTAGGTGAAATGTCCATGCTGGGTGCCGCCCCAGTGTCTGCCTACGTGGTAGCTACGACCCCCTGTGATTTGTTGGCTATAGATCATACCGCCATGTGGGCGCTCATCAATAGCTCACATGCCGCTGCACACAACATGCTGAACATCCTCACCAGTCGTATCCGCCAAACCAATCAAGTTGCCTCGAACAGTATGGAGCGTGAGCAGGGCTATTCGCCCAATGCGCTAATCGACGAACTGACTGGCTTGTACAGCCAGCGCTGGATGCGTACTAAAGTGGAGCGACACTTGCTGCGCAGCCTGGTAAGCAAGCGCCAGAGTTGCCTAATGTTGCTGGAGATAGACCGTCATGATCTATTCGTTGGGCGATACGGACAACTGGGTGGCGATCAAGCTTTGCGCAACCTTGCCCACACCATGCTGTCTTGCCTGCGTCCCGACGATCAAGCGGGCTGCCATGTAGGCGAATGCTTCGCGATTTTTTTACCCGACACCTCGCTGTCCAATGCCTGCATAGTTGCGGAACGCTTAATGCGCGACACAGAGAGTTCTCTCGTAGTGTTACCCAGCGGCGATGCTTTGCCGGCCATCACCGCCTCGATAGGCCTCAGTGCCGCGCGTAGCGATGACACCTTGGACAAGCTTTACGAGCGCGCTACGCGGGCACTGAAACTGGCGCAGGACAATGGCGGAGACTGCATCAAATCGGTGTAAAGACCCCTTGGCGACGTTGTGCCAACTTCTGCATCAATTCCTGTATCGCCTTACCGCGATGACTGATGGCATGTTTCTCGTCATGCGTCAGTTCCGAGCACATCTTGCCCAACTCGGGCACCCAGAACAGCGGATCATAACCAAACCCACCGCTGCCACGCGGTGCCAAGGCAATCTCGCCATGCCATTCGCCTTCCGCGATGAGCGGTTGAGCATCACCCGCAGAACGCATCAACACCAACACGCACGCATAGTGAGCGCGACGGTCGGTATGCGTCTTCATTGCCTCCAACAACGCTTGGTTATTGCGCTGATCCGACAATGGGTAACCCGAGAAACGTGCCGAAATCACCCCGGGCATACCGTTCAAAGCATCGACACAGATACCCGAATCATCCGCAAGTGCTGGCAGACCGCTCTCCCGACTGACGTGACGAGCCTTGGCTAAGGCATTTTCGATGAAGGTGTGATGGGGTTCTTCAGCTTCTTTGATACCCAACTGGGACTGGGTCACAACTTCTATGCCCAATGGCGCGAGCAGCGTTTGAAATTCAGCAAGCTTGCCGGGATTATTGGAGGCAATGACGAGTTTTTTCATAACACAAGCGTCCGTTAGCCTTGCAACACTGCGTGCTGCATCTTGATGAGGTCGGTAATGCCGCCCTGCGCCAAGTCCAGCAGTGCGTTCATCTCGCCACGACTGAACGCATGGCCTTCCGCAGTGCCCTGCACTTCTACGAAGTGGCCGCTCCCCAGCATTACCACGTTCATGTCGGTATCACAGGCCGAGTCTTCCACATAATCCAGGTCCAACACCGGCGTGCCTTCATAGATACCGACCGAAATGGCTGCAATCGCATCAATCAGCGCTGATTCTTTGATCAACCCCTTCGCCAACAGACCGCTTAGCGCATCGTGCAAAGCAACATAAGCGCCGGTGATGCTAGCGGTACGCGTCCCACCATCCGCTTGGATCACATCACAATCGATCTGGATGGTGCGCTCGCCTAATTTCTTCAGGTCGACCACCGCACGCAGGCTGCGGCCTATCAAACGTTGTATCTCTTGAGTGCGCCCAGACTGTTTGCCTTTCGCAGCTTCACGTCCCATGCGTTCTCCGGTTGAGCGCGGCAGCATGCCATACTCGGCGGTGACCCAACCTTCACCACTGCCTTTTTTATGCGGCGGGACACGCTCCTCCACGCTGGCGGTGCAGATCACCTTGGTATCACCACACTCAATCAACACCGAACCTTCGGCGTGTTTGGTGTAGTGGCGGGTCATTTTGATAGGGCGAAGTTGATTCGGAAGTCTGTTACTTGGGCGCATGATTGGGAGGCAAAAGCGTAGTGTATGAAATTGGTACGGCAAACAACTCAGCTGATATCCAGCTCATTGCTTACAGTTTGATCGGTGGCATGGTCATGCTGGTCATCACCCCAAGCGACTGCCAGACCCGTGATGTTGTCGGAATGACCGCTCTCGCGCTCGAGTGCCCGTACCATCAGATTGTCCAGTGACTTGGCTAGTGGCAACAATTTGAAGGATTCGGCCAACTCCTGATCGGAGAACGGCCCCCACAAACCATCGCTACCCAGCAATAGGATGTCGCCCTGTTGCAACGCCATAGGCGTTGCGGACTCGACGTAGAACATATCCTCTATGCCGCCCAGACAATTAGTGATCTGGTTGCGGCGCGGATGGACCCGCGCCTCCTCTTCCGAGATCACTCCCCAGTCGAACCATTGTTGCACCATGGAATGGTCGCGTGTGCGCGCCAATACGGCATGGTCGCGCAATAGGTACAGGCGTGAATCGCCGGCATGCGCCGCATAATAGTTACCGTCTTGTATCAGCGCGACCACGCAGGTAGTTCCGGGAAAACCGACATCCTTGTCGTGCGGCAACTGCATGATGCGGTGATGTGCGTGGCGCATTGTGTCGGTCAAAAATGCCTGCGGATCAGAGAACGTCGGCTCCGCATGCTGAGCGAACATCTCGATGAAAGTCTCTATCGCAAGCGTCGCAGCCTGTTCTCCGTGCAGATGCCCCCCCATTCCATCGGCCAAGACTAGCAGCAGGACATCGTTACGATAGGCGTAAGCAACCCGATCCTGGTTGTACTTGCGATCGCCTATCAAGCTGGCTTGGTGTACGGAAAATTTCATGTAGGGTAAGGCTTAGGAGACGCTCGCGAATCGATTAGGGTAGCAATCGTAATATAATGCGCGCCTGCCGCCCAGCCCTTTATTCAGCGCCGCTGCAACCTCACGACTATTTGGAGTTAACGATGATACTCAGCATGACAGGCTATGCCAACACCAGCGCGGACTTTGCCACCGGCTCATTGAGTGTTGAACTGCGTGCAGTGAACCATCGTTATCTCGACATTCAGATGCGTATGCCGGATGAGTTACGCGTGTTTGAGGGGCAGATGCGCGAAGCGATCAGTGCTCAACTGCAACGCGGCAAAGTGGAATGCCGTATCAATCTCGTGACGCGCAACGCACAAGGCCGCAGCCAACTCAACCACGACGTGTTAGCGCAACTGGCTGCTTGGAACCGCCAGATACAGAGCGTCATACCTGACTCGGCCAGCCTGAGCGTATCGGATGTACTGCGCTGGAACGGGGTGCTGGAAGTACCTAACAGTGATGAGGGTGGCTTGCGTAGCACGCTGTTTAGTCTGCTGGAAGCTGCATTGCGCGAGTTCTCTGCCAGCCGCTCCCGGGAAGGCGCCAAGCTCAAAGACTTCCTGATGCAACGTGTGGAAAAAATAGAGGCGCTGCGCGCCGCTGTGATGCCGCATGTTCCTGCTGCCATCGCCAATTATGAGCAACGCCTGATTGCACGTTTGAAGGATGCCCTGCTGAATACGGATGAAGAGCGGGTACGGCAAGAGATCGTATTGTTCGCCAGCAAGATCGATGTCGACGAAGAACTATCCAGATTAGCCAGCCACCTTACCGAGATGCGCCGCATCCTCGGCCTGGGTGGCGCAGTCGGCAAGCGTCTGGACTTTCTGATGCAGGAACTCAATCGTGAAGCCAACACCCTAGGTTCGAAATCGGTCGATGCAGAAGTGTCGCGCAGTGCCATGGAGATGAAGATACTCATCGAACAGATGCGCGAGCAGATCCAGAATCTGGAGTAATCGCTTAATCTCATGAAGCCATACAACCTCACCGCTTGGGCGCTCAAGCATCAGGCCATGCTGCTCTACGTGCTTTGCATGCTGCTAATAGCGGGCTGGTACTCGTATAGCCAACTCGGCAAAAAGGAAGATCCTGACTTTACTTTCAAAGTGATGACGATCTCGCTGCGCTGGTCCGGTGCGACCGCCACCGAGATCGAGCAGCAGGTGGTGGATCGCATCGAACGCAAGTTGCAGGAGACGCCCTGGCTGGACAACGTGAGTAGTTATTCCAAGGCCGGCGAGGCAGTAATCTTCGTCACACTCAAAGATGCCATGCCGCCTGCCGAATTGGACAAGTCC
>JAVHRA010000017.1:0-4567 GCA_036171395.1 Gallionella sp.
TCGCCCTCAAACTCGCACAAGGCAAACACCTTCTGCCCCAATTTTTCTAGCTTCGCATGTCCGCCTATATCCGGCAGATCGATGATGAAGCAGCATTCGATGATCTGGCCGCCCATCTTTTCTATCAACGTGCAGGCCGCAGCAGCGGTGCCGCCGGTGGCGATGAGGTCGTCCACCAGTAACACTTTCTCGCCCTTAGCTATCGCGTCAGTGTGGATCTCGATGCGGTCGCTGCCGTATTCCAAATCATAGTCGTGACCGATGACCTCGGCAGGTAGCTTGCCTTTTTTACGGATAGGCACGAAGCCCACGCCGAGCGCGTAAGCCAGCGGTGCGCCGAGGATAAAGCCGCGCGATTCGATGCCGGCAATCTTGTCGATTTTCACGTCTTTGTAACGCGCGACCAACTCATCGATGGTGGCGCGAAAACCGACTGGGTCTTTGAGCAAAGTGGTGATGTCGCGGAACTGTATGCCTTGTTTAGGGTAGTGCGGCACGGTACGGATTTTGGTTTTGATGGGCATAATTTTTCCTGAATCATTCTCCTTTCGACAAGCGCAGGGCGAACGGATGATTTAAATTCTCTAACTACGTTTTTTATATTCCACGAACTTCTGCTTCACATCGTGCATCTGTTGGCTGGTCAGAATATGCGGCTCGCCGACTTGCAGCGTGCGACTATAAATCTCGCATAAAAATTCCACTTCGATGGCAACCGCCAGCGCGTCATCCAGATCTTTACCCAGCGCGATCATGCCGTGGTTGCCGAGCAAACAAGCTTTGCGACCTTGCAAGGCTTCTAGTGCATGGTCGGATAATTCCTGTTCACCGAACACGCTGTAAGGCGTGCAACGTATGGTGTCGCCGCCGGCCATCGCGATCATGTAGTGCACGGCAGGCACATCGCGGCGCAGGCAGGCGATGGTGGTGGCGTAAGTGGAATGAACGTGTATGACCGCACCGATCTCGCTGCGTGCGGCGAGGATGTCTCTATGAAAACGCCACTCGCTGGACGGTTTGCCACCTTGCAAAATATTACCCGCCAAATCCATGCGCACCATGCTGTCCGCTGTCATCTCGGAGACCAACATCGCCGATGGCGTGATGAGCATGCCGTCAACGTCACGTACCGAAGCGTTGCCCGATGCGCCGCGATTGAGACCTAGTTCGACTAGGCGGCGCGAGGCGTCTAGTAGTGAAATACGTAGTTGATTTTCGTTCATAACATCCGACCCGCCACAGCTTGTAGCTTCACTTTCATCTCGGCATCTCGCGCTTCCGGAGCGGTGATCAGCGCGTATTGCAACGCGCTGCGGCAGCCACACTGGTACGCACTCTCGTCCGCAATGATACGTGGCACGGCATGGCTGACTAAGGTCTTGGCCTTGTCGGCATTGGCTAGCAGCACTTTGATGATCTGCTCGACGGTGACGTGGTCGTGATCGGGATGCCAACAGTCGTAGTCGGTGACCATGGCCACGGTGGCGTAGCACAGCTCGGCTTCGCGGGCCAATTTCGCCTCGGGCATATTGGTCATGCCAATCACGTCACAGCCCCAGCTACGATACAGATTGGATTCGGCCAACGTGGAGAACTGCGGGCCTTCCATCACCAAATAGGTACCACCACGCACCGCCTTGATGCCCGCGTATTTAGCCGCTGCTTCAATATGGTCACCCAAACGTTTGCACACCGGATGCGCCATCGATACATGTGCGACTAGGCCGCTGCCGAAGAAGGATTTCTCGCGTGCAAAGGTGCGGTCTATGAATTGATCGACGATGACAAAAGTGCCTGGGGGCAAGTCCTCGCGCAGCGAACCGACTGCGCTGACCGAAACGACATCGCTCACGCCCACGCGTTTGAGCACATCGATGTTGGCGCGATAGTTGACTTCAGAAGGCGGTATCTTGTGGCCCCGTCCGTGACGCGGCAGAAAGACCAGCTTCACACCGTTCAATTCGCCGAACAACAATTCGTCGGAGGGCGCGCCAAAAGATGACTCGACTTTCTGCCAACGCTTATTGACCAGCCCTTCGATGTCATACACCCCGCTACCGCCTATGATGCCTATGCTTGCTTGTGTCATAAAAATTGCCCATTCTTGAAAGTGTCTCAGGATATTCAAAAGCGTAGCGAGCGATGGCATAACAAGGCGCGCAAGGACGAAAAAGCGGAATTTACAAATGTGTAAATGAGCATTTTGAGTTCTTGAGCAACGCAGTGATGCCGAGCGCATTAGCTTTTCAATATTCTGAGGGGATTTGAACAGGAAACCCTGTTTCTCACAAGGTCATACTATGTGATTTTTATCACAGACGGATGACGACGCTTGCCCTATTCTGCACACCTCACCCAACCTAAATAGGAGCTCATCATGAAATGCAATTCAGGAACAGTAGACCGCACCGTACGTGTCATCGCAGGTTTGATTTTGATCGCGCTGGCCGCGACCGGCACCATCGGCGTGTGGGGTTACATCGGCGTGGTGCCTTTACTGACTGGCGCGATTGGCTTCTGCCCAGCGTATGCGATCTTCGGCATGAACACCTGCGGCTTGAAGAAGTAATCCACTTAGAGTCTGCGCCACAGAGCACTTGTTCGCCCGGTAGTGCCTACCGGGCTTTTTTTGACTCTAAGATCATCCTGTACAGGAATATCATCATGAAAAAAATCATTCTCATCTCCACATTGACTCTGTTGAGCAGCAACATCTACGCCGACCAGCTCGCCACCTACCAAGACGAGGCACGCGCCGTTGCCATGCCTTTCCTGAAAAAGCTGGGTGCAGCGAATCAAAAAGCGATCAATGAAGGCGGACACGAATCTGCCATCGGCGTATGTAAAGACATCGCCCCAGCGCTGAGCGGCGAAGCCTCGCGCCAGACCGGTTGGAAACTGACCCGTGTCAGCCTCAAGGTACGCAACCCGTTGCTCGGTACAACCGATGCATGGGAGCAAAAAAAGTTACTTGAATTCGCCGAGCGCCTCGCCAAGGGTGAGAAGCCCGAGACCATGGAAGCAGCCGAAATCGTGCAGGAGCCCGCTGGCAAATCGTTCCGTTACATGAAGGCCATCGCCCTGCAACCCGGCTGCGTGGCCTGCCACGGCAGCGACCTCCCCGCCGATGTGCAAGCGCGCTTGAAGATCGACTACCCGCACGATATGGCGACTGGCTACAGCCCCGGTCAACTGCGCGGTGCGGTCAGCATCAAACGTCCACTTTAATTTTATTGATCACACCACATGAAAACAAAATCCTACCTTTTTATCGTCGCTGTATTCGTCGCGTTATTCGGCTGGAATCAATTGCAAGCAGCTGATGACATCGATGTAAAACAGGCGCAGGCAAAAACACAACAAGGCGCCCTGCTGCTCGATGTGCGTGAACAAAGTGAGTATGACGAAGTGCATGTGCCTTACGCCACCTTAATCCCATTGAGCGAGTTACCGGCACGCATGAACGAGTTAGCCGCTCATAAAGACCAGCCTATCGTGGTGATGTGCCGCTCTGGTCGTCGTTCCGCCAAGGCTGTGAAACTGTTACAGGAAGCCGGTTACAGCAAAGTGAGTAACATCGGCGGTGGCATCACAGCGTGGGAGCACGAAGCTCTGCCAGTGGTACGCAAGCAGTAACAAAGATGCAAAAAATATAGCTCGCGCTGTGTGACTAAACTCACAGAAATCATGCCCAGCAAAGCCTACAGTGCGACTCCGATCTTCAAACTTACAAGGAATCATTTACATGAAAAAATCTATCCTCAGCACATTGATTGGACTGACATTGGCTGGCGCGTCCAGTGCCGCACTGGCGGGTGAATGGAGAGTACTGCCTGGCATGGATGCAAACTACAAAGCCAATGTCACCGCATCTGTGATGGGCGGCAGCATGAGTTCCACACCGGTCGGTAGCGGCGCTTACAGCAGCGTGGAAGTGGCCTTTAACTGCCTGGTCTTGCAACCCCCCAGCGGCGTCATCCGTAGCAAGATCTCCTACGGCCAGTTCGACAAGAACGGTCTGAAGCTGACTAGCTTTGAAGTCAACCCACGTTGGACGACTCCTATGGCGCAAGACCTGACTATCGGTTTCGGTCCCGGCATCGGTCTGGTCAAGGTGGATGTGGCCGGTCAGACCACCAATATGATGGCGATGCAACTCGGTGCCGATCTGGATTACAGCGTGGGTAAACTAAATCTCGGTCTGGGCGTGCGTTGGCAGAACACTGCGAGCAAAAACATCACGCCCACCATCAAGGGCGCGAACAACACCTTGGTACAAGCCAAGCTCGGTTTCAACTTCTAAAAGCAGTGGCGAGTTAAACTTGCAACATGATCTGCCCGATAGTGTCTATCGGGCATTTTTCAATTCTTAGCAACGTGATGAAAAACGCATTCCAACTATTTTTAGCTTTTGCAGCGGGAGCAACACCATGCTGATATTGGCTGCCGCGCTAGGCTCCCTCATAGGACTGGTGCTGGGCCTGACCGGCGCAGGGGGCGGCATACTGGCCGTGCCAGCTTTGACGCTGGTGCTGGGCTGGAGCATGACCCAAGCCGCGCCGGTCGC
>JAVHRA010000018.1:0-4558 GCA_036171395.1 Gallionella sp.
TCGTCACAGCAGGTTACCATCTTAAATTACTGTCCGATTATTGGGGTCCACTATATTAATCTCTGCTGGGCTGACTTCGAATTGCATTCTGTTCTCCGCTGGCGGCCCAAATAGGTTCGGGCGCGAGGCAGAATATTAGCACAATCTAATTCTATTCGGATGCGCGGTCGGTCACGACGGCGATGTTGTCTGCGGTCTTGTAGGCGGGGAAAATTTCCGCATAGCTGCTGTATAGCGAGGTGAACATCACCGGCAGCAACACCAGCCAACCCAGCATCATCGGTAAGCTGGCGAAGATGGCCAGCGAGAAGAAAATCAGGCCGTATACCGACATCGCACCGAAGTTGCGGATGAAGGCGCTGAAGCTGAGACGCATCGCGGCGATGGGTGGTACGCCACGGAAGTAGGCCAGCATGGGGGCGTATTGCAGCGCCATCATCAGCAGACAGAACAAGGCCATGCCGACCAGTATCGCCAGACTCGCGCCGTCCGCTGCTTGTACCAACACACTGGGGTCGCTGATTGGTTCGTGACTCATCATTAGATTGACCAAGTCACCGCCGCCCAGTGCTGTCATTACAGCGAAGATGCCGAACTGGCTGAGTAAGGAGATGCCGCCTAGCGTCACCAGCGCAGCCGTGCCTCGGGTAAAGCCGCTGAAGAGATGCGCGAGCTCCAGTTCTTCGCTCTGGTCTAGGGCGCGACAGCCGACCATCAGTCCGGCCATGATCACCGGTGTCAACACGCTGACCGCTGCCTCGCCAACGAAGGGAATGCTCGACAGTGCTAAGGCCGCCACCAACAGCGTGATGAGCAGTGCGCCCCACAGCAAAGGCGCTTTCATAAATAGCGTCGCACCGTGCTTGATCCACGCCCAGCCCCGGTCCGCGTTCACTTTTAATGCTTGCATCGTGCTTCCTTTATAGCCACACCGCAGCAGGTGCGGCGATATGGTTGTGCAACACGCGCTCGAAATGGCGCGGGTCGTGCGGGTTGACCATCTCGCCGTCGCGCGGCAGATACATATCGAACAGACGCGACAGCCAGAAGCGCAGCGCGGCCAGACGTAGCATCAGCGGCCAAGCCTCGGCTTCATAGTTTTGCAGCGGACGTACCGCGTGGTAGGCGCGCAAAAAGGCTTGCGCCAAGTCTTGATCCAGCTGTTTGGTCTGATGGTTTAAGCACCAGTCGTTGATGGTGATGGCTACGTCGTAAAGCAGCGCGTCGCTACAGGCGAAATAGAAATCGATCAGGCCGCCGACACGGTCGCCTTCCAGCAGCACATTGTCGCGGAACAGGTCGGCATGGATCACGCCTTGCGGCAACGCAGCAAGATCTCGGCTGGCATGTAGCGCCACTTCGTCAGCCAGCAACTGCGCTTGTGCCGCATCCAGATAAGGGCGTACCAACGGAGCGGTGACAGCACGCCAAGTCGCACCGCGTGCATTCGGCATGTTGTGCGCGAAGCTCTGACCGGCGACATGCAGCTGCCCTAGCATCGCACCCATCGCCGCGCACTGCGCGCTGCTTGGTGCGGTGCTGGACGCGCCACTCAAGCGGCTCACGATGCAGGCTGGTTTGCCTTTGAGCTCGCCCAAGAAACTGTTGCGACGGTTCGCTACTGGCGCCGGACAGGGGATGCCGTGCCGTGCCAGATGGGCCATCAGATTGAGATAGAAGGGCAGCTCGGAAGCGGTGAGTTTCTCGAACAGCGTGAGCACGAAACGCCCGTTGGCGGTGGTGAGGAAATAATTGGTGTTCTCTATGCCAGAAGAGATGCCCTGTAATTGCTGGACTTGCCCCAGAGAATAATCGCTCAGCCAGGCAGTGAGTTCTGCCTCGGTAACACTAGTGAAAACGGCCATAGCTTAAAACTTTTTGATGACCCATTGAGGGGGGCGAAAACCTGAATCCAGACTTTCCTGACGGGCGAATTTACCATCGCCTCTATCATCGACCAGATAGTAGGGTGGGCCTTTCTTGGGGGTGACTTTAATCATGTACAGGCGCCCGCCCACACGAAACTCCTCGACTTTGTTGGCGCTGTCCTTGGTGATGGTCACGCCCGCCTCGGCATCTACGGGGTTATCGCCGGGTGTGTCCATAGACGGTGGGGGTGGCAGCGCTTGCAAATCGCTGGGCAAGGGCTGAGCCGCCAGCGCGCTGCTTGCAAAACCACTCAGTAGCAAAAAAATTATCAGGCGCATGGAGGTCTTCTCTATTCTGTGGGGAGTGGCAAAGTGTAATGTTGCAGCGCGCGCATTTTAGCTCAATTACAAATACAGCTGGCGTTCGCGTTCCGCTTCGGACGGTTCGAAGCCGCGTGTTTCGTAATGTTTGAAAATCGCGCTGACCACTTCCGCCGGGTCGTCTATCAGTTGGATGAGGTTCATGTCGTCGGGGCTGATGACTTGCTCGTCTATCAGCGTGGTGCGGAACCAGTCCAGCATGCCTGCCCAGAATGCGCTGCCCACCAGGATGATGGGGATGCGGCGGGTCTTGCCGGTCTGCACCAGCGTCAGCGCCTCCATCAATTCATCCAGTGTGCCAAAGCCGCCCGGCATCACCACATAGGCACTGGCGAACTTCACGAACATCACTTTGCGCGAGAAGAAATGCTGGAAGGTCTGGCTGATGTTCTGATAAGCATTGCCGACTTGTTCATGCGGCAACTGGATGTTCAGTCCGACGCTGGGTGACTTGCCGTAGAACGCGCCCTTGTTGACCGCCTCCATGATGCCGGGGCCGCCGCCAGAGATCACCGAGAAGCCCGCGTCCGACAGCAGACGTGCGATTTCTTCGGCGAGTTTGTAATAGACATTGTCGGGCTTGGTGCGCGCGCTGCCAAAGATGCTGACGGCGGGATGGATGCGGTTGAGGCGTTCGGTGGCCGAGACGAACTCTGACATAATGCCGAACACACGCCATGCCTCCTTGGAGTTCCACGAATCCGGCATAGCCGGGATGGGCAGTTTGGGCGGAGTGTTCATTACTTACCTCACAATTCAAAAATGAAGAAACTGTTGTTAGTCGACGGCTCGTCGTTCCTGTATCGAGCCTTTCATGCCATGCCGGATATGCGCAATGCTGAAGGATTTCCGACCGGCGCGCTGTATGGCGTGCTGAATATGTTGCGCAAGTTGCGCAGCGATTTCCCGAGTGATTATAGCCTGTGCGTTTTTGATGCAAAAGGCAAAACCTTCCGCGACGACTGGTATCCCGAATACAAGGCGACGCGCGCACACATGCCCGATGACTTGGCGTTGCAGATCGAGCCGCTGCATAGACTCATCGCTGCCAACGGTTGGCATATCGCCGCCATAGAGGGTGTGGAAGCGGACGACGTGATCGGCACGTTGACTACACAAGCCACGCTGGATGGCGTGCAATGTGTCGTCGCCACTGGCGACAAAGACCTCGCGCAACTGGTCAACGAGCACGTCACGCTGATCAATACCATGAACAACGAGACGCTGGACATCGCTGGCGTGCATGCCAAATTCGGCGTGCCACCGCAGCGCATCATCGATTATCTGTCGCTAATAGGCGACACCGTGGATAACGTGCCGGGCGTGGAAAAGGTCGGCCCCAAGACGGCGGTGAAATGGCTGACGCAATACGGCTCGCTGGATGAGATTGTCGCGCATGCCGATGAGATCAAAGGGGTCGTCGGCGAAAATCTGCGCAAGGCACTGGACTGGTTGCCGCAGGCGCGTCGCCTGATTACGGTGAAGTGCGACGTGACTATGGCCGCACCTTATCAAACCATGACGGAGTTGCCGCTGGACGTCGCAACACTGCGCGAGCTGTATCAGCGTTTTGGTTTCCGGACTTGGCTGCGCGAAGTGGGTGGGGCGACAACAATTCCCTCCCCCATGCAGAGCGAAGGTGGGGGTAGTAATTCTCCACAGACTTCGCTCTTTGCAGCAAATGATGTGACAGTATGGAAAGATTCAACCCCCACCCTACCCCTGCATGGGGGAGGGAATGAGGTAGTGTCAGGTGAAGTCGTTACGGATACTTCTGCCGCGCATTACGAATGCATCCTCACCGACTCGCAACTCGAAACTTGGCTAGAAAAATTACTCGCCGCCGAGTTGGTGTGTGTGGATACCGAGACCACCGGGCTGGATGTGATGAACGCGCAACTGGTGGGCATCTCCTTCGCCATCACCCCGCATGAGGCCGCGTATCTGCCGCTGGCGCATATCTATCCGGGTGCGCCAGACCAACTCAAACGTGAGGCTGCGCTGCTTAAACTCAAGCCTTGGCTGGAAAGCGCGCAGCACAACAAGCTCGGCCAGAACCTTAAATACGATCAGCATATCTTTGCCAATCACGGTATCGCTCTGGCGGGCATACACGATGACACGCTGCTGCAATCCTATGTGCTGGAATCGCACAAGCCGCACGACATGGATAACCTCGCGCTGCGTCATTTGGGCGTGCAGACCATCAGCTATGCCGAGGTGGTGGGCAAGGGCGCGAAGCAGATCTGTTTCGATCAGGTCGATCTGGACATCGCCACGCGCTACGCCGCCGAGGATGCCGACATCAC
>JAVHRA010000019.1:0-1049 GCA_036171395.1 Gallionella sp.
TTCGTCTGCCACGTTGAGCTTCAGCACATCGGCAGGCGACTCGACCAGATACATACCGCCGTCACTCTGGCCCATGGTGCCTTCCACTTCGGGATGGCCCTTGTGGCCTATCATCACAATCTCCTTTTGCTGCTCACGCAGTCGCGACACTTCAATGTGTACCTTGGTCACCAGCGGACAGGTCGCGTCAAACACCGTCAGGCCGCGCAATTCTGCTTCGCGGCGCACCGACTGAGGCACACCATGCGCGCTGAAGATAAGGATGCTGCCATTAGGCACATCGGCCAAGTCTTCGATGAACACCGCGCCTTTGGCACGTAAACCTTCCACCACAAATTTGTTATGCACCACTTCATGACGCACGTAGATGGGTGCGCCGTGCAGCGCCAATGCGCGCTCGACGATCTCGATGGCTCTATCCACTCCGGCGCAAAAGCCGCGCGGATTAGCGAGTAACAGTTCCATGTTTCTTCTCCGTAAAACTATCCCAGATCAACAATCCGGCACCACAAGTGATCGCGGAGTCGGCCAGATTGAAAGCGGGAAAGATATGTGCGTCCCAATGGAACAATAAAAAATCGATGACATGGCCATAAGCGATGCGGTCAATCAGATTGCCCAACGCGCCGCCCAAGATCAGGCTCAACCCCAAAGCGAACAGCGTCTGCTGCGCGTGTTTGCGCAACAACATGACGATCCAAACCGATGCCACCAGCGCGATGATGCTGAACAACCAACGCTGCAAGCCGCCGAAATCACTGAGAAAACTGAACGCCGCACCGGTGTTATGCCACAGCACCAAGCTGAACACGTGCAACACCGGCAGGCTTTCCCCGTACTCGAAATGACTGCTGATATAGAGCTTGCTGAACTGGTCGAGAATGATGACCAGCGCGCTCAAACCCAGCCAACGACTAAGCATAGTGACGTGCCTCGCCAGCACCGTACAGATTGCTTACGCAACGACCGCAGATGGTTGGATGGTCAGGGGTGCTGCCCACGTCAGAACGGTAGTGCCAGCAACGCTCGCATTTAGCTTGGGTAGAGGA
>JAVHRA010000020.1:0-4535 GCA_036171395.1 Gallionella sp.
AGGTGCGCATTCTACAGACCATTTCCGCTGCGTCAATCCTTTTTTGAAATATTTTCTTAACAGGACCGAGAAAAGTGCAGATTTAGTAAGTGCCACCTACCGTCAATCCATCTATTTTTACGGTAGGTTGCCCCACGCCTACAGGCACGCTTTGACCTTCTTTGCCGCAGGTCCCCACACCGGGATCCAACGACATATCGTTGCCTATCATGGAGATGCGGGTCAGTACATCAGGACCATTTCCAATTAAGGTCGCCCCTTTAACCGGGTACGAGATCTTGCCATTCTCTATCATGTATGCTTCTGTCGTAGAGAACACAAACTTTCCGCTGGTGATGTCGACCTGCCCTCCACCAAAATTCGCGGCATACAGGCCGTGCTGGACCGAGGCGATGATCTCGTCACGCGTCTTGTCGCCATTTAACATCATGGTATTGGTCATGCGTGGCATAGTGATGTGCGCATAGGATTCACGACGTCCGTTGCCGGTCACCGGCACCCCCATCAGACGCGCATTCAGACTATCTTGTAGATAACCCTTAAGGATGCCATCTTCTATCAAAGTCGTACATTGAGTAGGATTGCCTTCGTCATCCATTTGCAAAGAGCCACGCCTATGTTGAATGGTGCCGTCATCGACCACAGTCACTCCAGGTGCCGCCACACGCTCACCAACGCGCCCAGAGAACGCTGAACTTCCCTTACGATTGAAGTCACCCTCCAAACCATGGCCGATCGCCTCGTGCAGTAAAATGCCCGGCCAACCATTGCCCAGGACTACCGTCATATTGCCTGCGGGCGCGGGAGCAGCAGCAAAATTTATCACTGCCTGATGCACAGCCTCTGCTGCGTAGCGGCGCAATATCTCATCGTTAAAGTAAGCATAGTCAAAACGGCCACCTCCACCTGCCGATCCCTGCTCGCGTCGGCCACCACTCTCTATGATGACCTGTAGTGACAATCGCACTAGGGGACGAATATCCGCATTCATCAACCCGTCGTTACGCGCCACCATGACCACCTCGTACTCACCAGCCAAACTGGCCATGACCTGCACGACACGCGAATCTAGCGCTCGCGCGTACCCCTCCAAACGCTCCAACAACGTGACTTTGTCCGCATCTTTCAAGCTAGCAATAGGGTCATGCGGCAAATAGATATCGCGACGCGACCCCTGACGCAACATAGGCACAGACTGCGTGCCACCTTGTCTTGCTATGGCACGCGTGGCCTGCGCTGCGCTTTCCAGCGCATTCAAACTGATGTCATCTGAGTAAGCGAATGCAGTCTTCTCGCCACTGATGGCTCGCACCCCCACGCCCTGATCAATACTGAAGTTACCCGATTTGACGATACCCTCTTCCAACGACCAGCTCTCGGCGCGACTATATTGAAAATACAAGTCAGCATAATCGAGCTTGTGCGCCATCATGCTGCCAAACACTTGTTCTATGCGACTCGCATCCAAGGCGTAAGGTGTAAGCAGTGTTGCGCTAGCCGTGTCGAATAATGCCGCCAAAGGTGCATCTAATCTCGATAGTGATTTCATCAGCATTGGTACAAAGTACGATGCGATAAGGCCGGCAGGCTGGCACGCAGACTGGACTTATAAGCAGGATTGACTTCCGCCATCACCACGCCCGAACCGCGCGGCAACCGGTCCAGCACCCGCCCCCAAGGATCGACCACCATACTATTGCCGTGCGTCTCTCTACCATTTACGTGATAGCCACCTTGAGCGGAGGCGATGACATAAGCAAGATTCTCAATGGCACGCGCACGTACTAATACTTCCCAATGCATCTTGCCTGTCGTCTCCGTAAAAGCAGAAGGCAGGACAATGATGTCCACATTTTTCATTGCTCGGAATAGTTCGGGAAATCGTAAGTCATAGCAAATACCTAAGCCGATACGGCCAAACGGGCTATCCACGACGACGACTTGATTACCCGGCTCTATGGTTTTCGCTTCATGATAATTCTCATTACCCAGCTCAAGATTGAACAAATGTATCTTGTCATAACGCGCCACCTGCACACCATGTTCATCATAGACTAGGCAACTATTGCGCACTTTCTCTGGGGAACTGCCCGCCAAGGGTATAGAGCCGCCAACCAACCATATTTTGAAATGGCGCGCGGTTTCACTTAGAAAGTCCTGTATCTGCCCTTGACCTGGCTGCTCTCTAACTTTGACTTTATCAGTATCACTCATCCCCATGATGGCAAAAAACTCTGGCAACACTACCAAACGCGCGCCCTGCTCGACCGCTTTTGCGATCAGCCTGCGCGCCTCGCCCAAATTTCCCGTAACGTTAGGGCCGGAAGCCATCTGAATGGCGGCTACCTTGAATGCATTTACCTGTGCTGCTATACGTTGCTGTGTAGAGTTACCTTCTGACATGATGTGCTTTCTATTTTGCAGTTGGTTGCAATGATTTACTCGGTTCTGAAACTTTGACGGCGGACGCTGATTCGATTGATTGTTGTATCTTTGATGAGACTGGGACTGGCTTTTCACCCAATTTAACCACACTTGGGTCAGCCCAAGTACCGTTTATATTGTATTCAAACGATACCAACTTATCGAGAGGATTGCCTAGGATTTTATCCACCACAAAGGCCGATAAGCCGACGATGGGATTAATCGCGAAGGCACTAATCAACGAGACACCACTGCCTATATTGGGCAGGATCTCCACCCTGAGATCCTGCGTCTCACGATTCAGATCCACGCTGCCCTTCATCGTCACCTTGGCTGCAGAACCATCAATATGAAAATCCTGGGTTGTCATCTTGCCATCACGGATGTTAGCAATACCATTGATGTTATCAAACTGGAAACCACTACTAAAGACATCTGTAAAATCCAAGGCGATACGTTTAGGCAGGGCCTGTAGGCTCAACACACTCAGTAATTTACCAACGCCAGGATCGACTTTCAGGAACTGACCTTTACCAGTATCGAGCTTGAGCGTCCCTTCCAAACTCTGCAAATTGAATCCATCCGGCGCCCCCCCCCAAGCAATACTCGCCGCCAATTTTCCACTTCCGTCTTTTACGGCGTTAGGAAAGCCAGATCGGTCCAGAATCTTGCCGGCATTACTAATTTGCAACAGCAAATTTAGCTTGGTTTGCGGCTTCCCACCACCACCGCTCCATATCCCATCGCCACTCAAACTACCGTCAGTATTACTTAACAGTATGCGGCGTAAACGCCAACTATCGCCCTCGGGATGCCCCACCAATTCCAGCTTACCGAGTTTTTTTCCCGAAGACTGAAGCTGATCGATGGTAACTTCCAATGCCGGCAAGGAGCCTGGCGGTAAGATCGCAGCTGAAGTCTTTTCCATGACCACAGCACTCGCCGCCGAAACTTGGCCGTGCCCTTGCAGCGCTGGATCCTTCGTCCAGTTTAGGTCGCTCAAACGGGCGACTAACTTGCCACCCTGCTGATATCCGCTAGGCAACCACGACACCTCACCATTCAACGATGCACTGCTTAACTGCGCAGATATCCCGTTGCCGCGTTTACTAGCCTGAATGTGCAGACCGGTGATGCTATGCCCGTAGCCAGACAACTTCGCGACATGCAGCTCGGCCCCGTCAATATAGGGCGCAGCGAGCAAGCTGTTCGCGTGTGTCGTATCCACCTGCATGCCGCCCCAACCTTGCATCGAGCACTCATCGATCTCACCAGAAAGCCATATTCCTTGACGTTTAGGCCAGGCAACTCGAGAACCAAAATCAATAGCAGCACGTTCCACACCCTGTGCGCCCTGATGATTGCCCAATAGCACAGCGGCCCCTAATAACTTACCTAACTGCACCGTCGTATAAGTCTGTCCATCGCCAAGGGGGGGCTTACTGTCTTGTGAAGTACCTGTTTCAATATTGACCGATAAAGGAAGCGAGTCGTTTTGCGCCTTACTAAAAGGAAGCGGCAAATTCGCACTAATACCTTGCAGAGTCGAACTAATTTGCACATGCACAGACTTACTGTCCGCGACAATATGGGCTTTCCACGCCGCACCACCGTGCAGACGATCTAAGCCAGGATATGGATGATCTTTGCGCCAGATATCGATATTGTTAGTGCCACTCAGATTAGCCACCGCGCCGCCCTCCGCAGTGGTATTCACTTCAATACGCGCAGGGCCGCCTAATAGCTCAGCGCTCAGTCGCTCGGTATGTAAGCCAGATTGCGTGAACTGCAAATTACCATTTGCTCTGCTCAACACTGGAATGCTGCGGCCCAGATCGATCTGATTATTCAAAATACGATAACGCCCCTGTAATTGCACCGTCGGCTCTCCCAAACGCGGAATATGCAAGGCCAGCTCCAGCTCACCGTTACCCTGTGCCACGACCGGATCGGTAAAACCGGCGATATAACCTCTGATCGGACTGAGTCCTATATATTTCAGAAAGCCCATAGTCTCGCCGACCGCCTTGATCTTTACATCCAAACTAGGCGCCACTTGGGTAAAGTCGGGCAAGGAAACCACGACATCCTGTACCGCTGCGCCAGCGCTA
>JAVHRA010000021.1:0-4534 GCA_036171395.1 Gallionella sp.
GCACTGGGTGGTGCTTGAGAGACAATCACCGGCTTCACAGGCTCCGCATCTTCGTTGACGTAACCCTGTCCGCACAACTCACGAAAACGCTGAACAACAGTCGTCTTCCCATTGTTCGATTCCCCTACGATCAGCAAATTAGGCATGCGGGGACGAACCGGCTTCTGTAGCAAGCCTTGCAGGGTATCTAGGATATGTTGCGCAGATTTATTGCTAATCCAGCGCGGCTGATCCATGAATGCAATCCGCTCACTATCGCTCATGCCCATAATGTGCCGAAAGTCAGGATGGATATGTTCGTAGCTGTTCGTGCTCATGCTATGTCTCCGAATGAATCAATATCCCCATCGACCAACCCGGCAAACAGTGTCGGTGGCGCGACAGTTGCCCGAACTGGTTGTTGTGGCAAGGGTGCAGCGGGGGAAATCTTTTTCTCATGCTCTTTGCGCCGCTGGTTTGATCGACGAGCCTTCTTAGACCTTTCCTTGGACTCATCAACTTGGCTCCGCAGTTCGGTGATGGCATGAAGTATCTGATGCTCGTTGACGCTTTTTTTGCCTTCGCGCTTGAGTGCATCACGTGCCTGCTGGTATTCCCAGATGCTCATCGATGGCAGAGCTTGATCTGCGAATGCGACCTTGAAATACTGCTTGAGGTCGGGATCGAAGAACCACAAAGTGCTGATATCTCGCGGATCGCGCCGGAAAATGAATTCCCGCTTCTTTCCTTTGATCACCGGATCCTCATCGTTAATCCACTGACGAAGTACATCTGCATAATAGGTCATGCCATCGATGGTTACGCCAAAGGTTTGCACAGTACGGCGGAAGGAAGGAAGAAAATCCAAAAGGACAGTCAGGCGATCCGCAGGCCGTGCGGGAAGTCCTACACCCTGAATTTCAGTGTTTCCGAAAACGCCAATCTCCCATTTACGAAGTGGTGACATTCCTATACCACTATGCATGCGCTGGTGGTAAACCTTGCAGATTAAGGTGACCAGCCACGTCTCAAATTCAGACTTGGTCATCACAGCTTCTTTTTCAGAGTTGTAGCCTTCCTTGTCTTTGATAGAAGAGAAAGTGGTGCCAGGTAGCTCGTGTATTTCACGAAGCAGTGTTCCAAGCACACGCTCGATATGTCCACCGTATCGCGGCTGCTTAACTGGACGATATTCAAGGTTGATGCCATACATCAGGCATGATTGCTGGAAGTTGTTGGAACGAAAATCCGCACCGTTATCCACATGGATGGTCTTAGGGAATCCCCATACCGGCCATTGAGCATCAACTTTATGCAGCAATAGCCATTCATCTTTTGGAAGAACTGAATGAGCCACACACATTGCAACCGAGGTTTCAGAAGGCGGATCAAACGATAGGTAGTAGCCCGTTACCATGCGACTGTTAATGTCCATCGCCAGAGTAATCCAGGGTCGTCCGATTGGTTTCCGATAGAGATCATCCACGAGAATGATGTCAGCGGGTGTGTGATCGATCTGAATAACCGCCAGCGGAAAATCGGCATTAGGGAAGCTGCCGGGCACTGGAAGGAATTTGTTTTTGGCCTTTTCCTTAAAGCCCCGACCGCGCAATCGCTGCTTTTCTGTCACCTTACCGATGCGCGCACGTATGGTGCTCGGACTCGGCGCTTCGATACCGCGCTGCTGGCAGCGGCGAAGCACCTCAGTCACTGTTTTTTGGGGTGTAGAACGCTGATTTGTCAGATAGAAATCCTTGATCACTTCATCGATCACCTGTTCTGCAAACACAGGGATTCTGCTCTTGCCTTCTTTCCACCCGCGTTTCTGAGGGATAAGCGCAGTGATGACACCAATCGCATTATATTTTTGCAACCATCTGTACAAGGTGGCAACATCGACGCCAACCTCTTTTGCTCGTTGTGCAACATCATTTCGCCCCATCATCGTAATGGTGAGAAGCGGTTTGATTGCAGCGTAGCGATGTTGAGCAATCTTCCAGTCTTCATCAGCAATTTCATCGATATCCTCCGTCGCCTGCGCTGTATCAGCAACGACAGGTCTGAGTTCATTGATTCGAAGCGGGGTGCTACGACCGGTCTCCACTTCCACGCCGATAATAGAATCGAAGTCCAACACCTCTGTGATGCGATAAATGGAATCGCCATGCTGAACAAGTCCACCTGCCTGAATATCTACACGTTTGCGAACAGGCTCGAAGGCTTCTTTCATCAAATCCATTTCGTGTTCGGTTTTGTTATTCATAGGTGGGAACCCATAGTTCAGTGAAGTCGTTCAAGGGAAGTGAAATGTCGCAATCAAGCTGGCGTGTTGCGAGCAGATGCCAGATGTGCGCAACACCCTCGGCCTTGTAGATGCCCATGAAGTGCTTGGCTAAGAGGTAATGAAATGGTGTGCCGCCCATCTGCCTGACACTTTCGATCACGGACCGGGTTTCTTCGATTGGGAATTGAGTGCGCTTGTATCGGTCAAGGAAGCGGATATTCTCAAGCATCTGATCGCGGATACGAGATTCGTCATGGATGTGGAAATCCCATCCCTGTTCTTTGGCGTAGCGGTAGGCCGCCTTCCATTTGGGCAACCATTCGCGCCAGTGCTGCTTCCATTCTGCGCGAGGCTTCACCTCGACAAGAAGAGGCTTTGGATATTCCCCGTAACCCATGTTGCCAAGGCGGTAGTACACGAGGAAGTCAGGAGTGTAGATGTACGTCTGCCCGTTACTGGCCACGAATTGAATCTGAACCGGCTGCGGGATGACCTCCAAAACTGATAGGCAAAATTCCTTACGGATTATGAAATCTCGCTCAAGCGTGGATTCGAATGGGACGGCGGTCTCGCGCCGAAAGGCGTAGATTCCCGAAACACTACGACGCGTCACGCCAATTCGCCGCATTTGTCGTGGAGATTGAACTTCGTCGCAGCTATTTTGCATAAATCACACCTAAGTCGCAGCTAATGGTTGAATATCGTCGCATTTATTTCAAGTTATTGTAACGTAACTACTTGATTGCTGGTTGACATGATCGCATCTATTTCGGAAAGTCACAGCGGCAGCAACCCGCGTCCCGGCGAGATTTCAGTCGCCATGCATGGCGTGTTATTTTTAGATGAGCTGCCCGAGTTCGATAGGCATGTGTTGGAGGTATTGCGCGAGCCTTTGGAGAGCGGCCGCATCACCATCTCGCGTGCTGCGCGGCGTGCCGACTTCAAGGCGCAGTTCCAACTCGTCGCCGCGATGAATCCCTGCCCGTGCGGTTATCTTGGCCACTACAACGGCAAGTGCCGCTGCACGCCCGACCAAGTCGCGCGCTATCGTGGCAAGATTTCCGGCCCGCTGCTGGATCGCATCGACATCCTTATCGAAGTGCCTGCCGTGCCGCAGCAAGATCTGCTCAAGCACAGCGATGGCGAATCCAGCGTGGTGGTGCAAGCACGCGTGGAGGCGGCGCGCCAATTGCAATTGGCACGGCAGGGCAAGCCCAACGCACAACTCGGCGTCACGGAAATCGAGACTTATTGCATCCCCGATGCACAGGGCGAAGCCTTGTTAAGACAGGCCATCACTCGTTTAGACCTGTCCGCCCGCGCCTACCATCGCATCCTCAAAGTAGCGCGCAGCATCGCCGACCTTGCAGGTAGTGTGTCCATTCTCACCGTTCATATCGCCGAGGCCGTACAGTACCGGCGCACCGACAGACAAGGCTGAGCGGCGCTCGTGGTAAAATCCGCGCTCGTTTTTTGAGCCATCCTTCCCATGAGCAAACCGTCCCACTCCATCGAATCCCAATTGCAACACCGCATCCTCATCTTGGACGGCGCGATGGGCACCATGATTCAGCGTTACAAACTGACCGAGCAGGACTATCGCGGTCAGCGTTTCGCCGACTGGCACCGTGACCTCAAGGGCAACAACGACCTGCTGGTTTTAACCAAGCCGGAAGTCATCAGCACCATCCATTGCGAGTATCTGGAAGCTGGTGCGGACATCATCGAGACCAACACCTTCGGCGCCAATGCCACCACGCTCAAAGCCTATGGCATGGAAGCACTTAACTACGAGATGAACGTAGCCGGTGCGCGGGTCGCGCGCGCGGCGTGCGACAAATACGCCAGCGCCGACAAGCCGCGCTTCGTCGCAGGTGTGTTGGGGCCTACCGACAAGACGGCAACCATCTCGCCGGATGTGAACGACCCAGCGGCGCGCAACATCAGTTTCGATACATTGGTGGTCGATTATGCCGAGGCCACGCGCGGCTTGATGGACGGTGGTTCAGATTTGATTCTGATCGAGACCATCTTCGATACGCTTAATGCCAAGGCGGCGATCTTTGCGGTGCAACAGGTGTTCGAGGAACGCGGCACTTCCTTGCCCATCATGATTTCCGGCACGATTACCGACGCCTCCGGTCGCACACTGACCGGTCAAGTCACCGAGGCGTTCTACAACTCTTTGGCGCATGCCAACCCGATCTCCATCGGCCTGAACTGCGCGCTAGGCGCGGAAGAGTTGCGCCAATATGTGGAAGAGTTGTCGCG
>JAVHRA010000022.1:0-1044 GCA_036171395.1 Gallionella sp.
GCGCTGTTGAATGCGCATGATGAGATCAAATTCGTGTTGTGCGACGAGGCCGATTATCAGTGGGCCAAGGCACTAATTGCGGAGCATCAGCTCGCGGAAAAATGCCCCGTGCTGTTTTCCCCGGTGCACGGCGCGGTGAATCCCACACATCTGGCGGAATGGATCTTGCGAGACCGTTTGCCGGTGCGCTTGCAGGTGCAGTTGCATAAGATTCTGTGGAACAACGCGGCGGGTCACTGAGATGAAGAATGCGGTGGTATTGCTATCCGGCGGACTGGACTCCGCAACCGTGCTGGCCATGGCGCGCAAGCAGGGTTTCACCTGCTACGCGCTGAGTGTGGATTACGGCCAGCGTCATCATGCCGAGCTGGCCGCCGCCCAACGTGTGGCCGACACACAAGGTGCGCAAGAATTACGTGTAATTCATATCGACCTGACTGCGTTTGGCGGCTCGGCGCTGACCGACAATACCATCGCCGTTCCTGAAACGCCCAGTAGTGGTATTCCGTCCACTTATGTTCCCGCGCGCAACACCATCATGTTGTCGCTGGCCTTGGCTTGGGCTGAAGTGTTGCAGGCGCGGGACATCTTCGTTGGCATCAATGCGGTGGACTATTCAGGCTATCCCGATTGTCGCCCGGCTTATATCGAGGCTTTCGGGCGCATGGCCAACCTTGCCACTAAAGCGGCGGTGGAAGGTCACGCGCTGACCGTGCATGCGCCGCTGTTGCATATGAGCAAGGCGGAAATCATCGCGCAAGGCACGCTACTCGGTGTCGATTACGCACAGACTGTGTCGTGCTATCAGGCCGATGCGCAAGGTCGTGCATGCGGCGTATGCGACTCGTGCCGATTGCGCAGTGCCGGATTTACAGTCGCAGGAATAGCTGATCCCACGATCTATCGAGATTCATAATTAAGTTGCAAATTAAGGCGGATTTTGCGTTGACATAAAGGCCTAGATACGTATAATTCGCGCTCCTTTGCAGCGGGTCGGTAGCTCAGCCGGTAGAGCAGCGGACTTTTAATCCGTTGGTCGCGAGT
>JAVHRA010000023.1:0-4526 GCA_036171395.1 Gallionella sp.
GTGCGCGGCATGGCGTAGCGGGCCTTTGCCGCGTCGAAGAGCGCGAGCTGCTTCGCGCCGGCGGCCTTGCAGATCTCGATGGCGATCCAGAAAAAATACGGCGTGCGCATGCCGGACAGTAAAGACACGCGCCGCGCGCTGGTTTCGTTGCTGGCGATGGCCGACTATCTGACCAGCCGCATGTCCGCATGAAACCCGTCTATCTCGCCGGTCGCGGCTTGGCTTGCGCGCTCGGACTGAGCGTGTCGGACGCGCGGGCCGCGTTGCAACGCGGTGAGCAACACACCCGCTGCCATGTCTTACCCGGCGCATCGGGCGGCAACTTTCCTTATCACACCATCCCTTATCAGCACAACGATAGCCATGAACGCGCGCGCATACTGCTGCAACGCGTCACAGACGAAGCCGGTGCGCAACACGCACGCGACGGAGTGTTGCTCATTGCTACTTCCTCATACGACATCGGTGCCGAGACACGCGGCGCGATCAAAAGCGACTACGGCACTTATACCGACAAGATCGCCGCTTGGCTGGACTGGCGCGGGCCGGTGTACTTGCTCAACACCGCCTGCACTTCCAGCCTGAATGCCTTGCTCGCGGCGCACGCGCTGCTCCAGGCGGACGACTTGAGCGAGGCACTGGTACTGGGCATAGAGCTGGACAATCGCCTCACCCTGGGCGGTTTCGCTGCCTTGCAATTGCTGACTCAAGGTGACAGCAAACCGTTTGGCGCGCAGCGCGACGGACTGGTGCTGGGCGAGGCGGTCGCCGCCTTGCGGCTCTCCACGACCACACCCGCCGACTGGCAGATCGCGGGCGGCGCGAACGTGGTGGACGGCAGTCAGCCGACTGGCGCATCCGCCACTGCCGTGGCGGAGATGTATCACCGCGCCCTGAGCGCGAGCGGCCTGACGGCAGCGCAGATAGACCTGATCAAAGTGCAGGCGGCGGGTAGTCCGGGCAACGATGCCGTCGAGGCGCAAGGCCTGCGCGACGCATTCACCACCATGCCGCCGCTGGTGTCATTGAAAGCGGCGATAGGTCACACCATGGGCGCATCCGGGGCAGCCGAGATCGCACTACTCAGCGTGACATTGGAACACGGCGGTTGGCCGCTTTATCGCGATGCGGCCGACCCAACATTGGGCGTGGAACTGGCCGCGCAGCCACCCGCATCGGTCAAAAACTTCATGGCCACCATACTCGGCTTCGGCGGCAGTCACGCCACCGTGGTGGTGCAGCGCGCATGAACACCTTTGCCATCACGGGACGCTGTATCGCCAGCCCGCCGCCCGCCGACTGGCGCGAGCAACTGACCCGTATGCTGGGCGCGAAGCCGCGCCGTATCGGCACTTGGGCGGAGCTGGGCTTGTACGGTGCATTGACCTGCATGGCAGATGCGGGCGAAGCAGGACTACCGCCCGAAGCACAAATCTGGCTGGGCAGTCGGCGCGGCACATACACCGCGACTGATCTCGCACTGGCACAATTGCGTGATGACCTGCCCATGCCGCTGACCTTCTTGCAGACCCAACCCAGCCAGTTCTTGGCAATGTTGGCGGCGCGGCTGGAGAGTCGGGGGCACGCGTGTTTTCTCGCCGATGCGCAACCGCAAGCGCTGCTCAGACTTGCTGCCGCACAAGCGGGTGCGGGCGGCTTGCTGCTCGGCTGGGTGGACGAGATGAATGGCGGCTCCAGTAACTGGTTGCGGCTGCGCCATGCCGAGGCCGCAGCGCACGAATTTGTCGCGGCCTCGGCGGAGGGCTTGTTGCACCCCCACGTGAGCCACCTACACCTTGATTCTACTGGGCTGCGCATCCGTCATGCGGACTAGCGGCAGCTTGGACATCAGCGGGTGCGATGGTAGAATCCGCCCGATTTTTAATCGCTTCCTTAACTTCGTCGAGTGGCCACGTTGAACCCTATTACCGCAACCGGCCATTCCAAAATCAAGCGCGTATTGGTCATCGACTACTCGCAGACTGGACAACTCACCGCGATCACCCAGCGCATCATCGCGCCGCTACAGCAGGATGAATCTATCGAGGTGCACGTCGAAACACTGCGTCCGCTGCGGCCTTATCCTTTCCCATGGCGATTCTTCAGTTTCCTCGATGCCTTTCCCGAATCGGCGCACATGATCCCGCCGCCGTTGCAGCCGCTGTCGCTGCACGGCAACGAAGACTTCGATCTAGTGATCCTGCCCTATCAGGTCTGGTTTCTCGCACCGTCGCTGCCGGTCACCGCCTTCCTCAAACATCCGCTGGCAAAAAAGCTGTTGGCGGACAAGCCTGTGGTCACAGTCATCGCCTGCCGCAACATGTGGATGCTGGCGCAGGAGAAGATGAAGACCTTGTTGGCGGCGTGCGGCGCACGCCTGCTCGACAACGTGGTCTTGGTCGATCCCAGTCCGACTTTGGCCAGTCTGGTCACCACGCCGCTGTGGCTGCTGAGCGGCAAGCGCGACCTGCTCAAGATGCTGCCCCCGGCGGGCATCCCTGCGGAAAGCATCGCGGCAACGCGTCGTTTCGGTCTGGCCTTGCGCGATGCGCTGCACCGCGACGAGGAGCGCGACACTGCGCCGTTGCTGAGCGGCTTGCAAGCGGCGAACTCCGACCCGCATCTGCTGGTGAGCGAGACCGCCGGTACGCGCAGTTTTTATCTGTGGGGAAAGCTGCTGCGCGCCGTGGGCGAGCCGGGGCAGTTGCGCCGCTACCCATTGCTGTTTTTATATGTGGTGTTTCTGATCGCGCTAATCCTGTCCGTCGTGCCGTTGAGCTTGCTGCTGCAACTACTGTTGCAGCCGTTGTTGCGACGGCGACTCGCGCTGATCAAACAAAGATTCGACGCACCCTCGGGCTGCGCCACTGAAAGGATGTATCTGTATGAGCAATGAAGTGTTCGTGACGCGCACCGCGTCTTATATGCCGCTGGAACCGGTGAACAACGAGGAAATGGAAACGGTGCTGGGCATGATAGGCGGGCGACCTTCCAAGGCACGCCGACTGGTGTTGCGCAACAACGGCATCCAGCATCGCCATTACGCGCTGGATCGTGTCACCGGCGAACCGGTGATGTCCAACGCCGAGATGGCTGCCAAGGCGGTACGCGGTTTGGGCGAGCTGGGCAAAGTGGATTGTCTGGCGGCCGCGACCTCGCGGCCCGATCAATTGATGCCAGGGCACGGCGTAATGGTGCACGGCACATTGGCATGGCCGCGTCTGGAAGTGGTGTCGCTGGCCGGCATCTGTCTGGCGGGTGGGGCGGCATTCAAGTATGCCTGGCTGGCGGTGCGCTCGGGTGAGGCGCAACGCGCCGTGGCGGTCGCCTCGGAACTGGCCTCACTGAGCCTGCGCGGACGCAATTTTGAAGCCGAGGCCGAGCATAAAGTGAAAGAACTGGAAGAGCGTCCCGAGATCGCCTTCGAAAAAGATTTCCTGCGCTGGATGCTGTCCGATGGCGCGGGTGCGGTGCTGCTGGAGAACCAGCCGCGCGGGCCACTCAGCCTGAAGGTGCACTGGGTCGAGCTATCTTCGGCAGCCAATGAGCTGCCGTCCTGCATGTATTCCGGCGCGGAAAAGAACAGCGACACCTCGCTGACCGGATGGCAACAATTCTCGTCACAGGAATGGGCGACGCGCTCGGTGTTCACGGTGAAGCAGGATGTGAAGTTGCTCAACGAGCATGTGGTACGCGCTACCCTGATCGACCCGTTGCGCGAGCTGGTGCAGAAACACAATCTAGCCGGACAGCAGATCGACTGGTTTCTGCCGCACATCTCCTCCAAGTATTTCGCCGAGCCGGTCGCGGCGGGTATCGCTGAAGCCGGCCTGAACATCCCGCGCGAAAAATGGTTCACCAACCTGACCGAAAAAGGTAACACTGGTTCAGCTTCGCCCTACATCATGCTCGACGAATTATTCCATTCCGGGCGCATCCAGAAAGGCCACAAATTGCTCATGTTCATCCCTGAAAGCGGTCGCTTCTCCAGCGGCTTCATCTTCCTGGAGGCCGTGTAATGGATGTGAACGACGTACCTCAGGAAGGCAATCGCACACTCGGCATCCACCGCAAGGCGATGTATGCCAAAGATGCCGACGGCAAGATGGTGATCGTGCCCTCGCGCGGTTCGGAAGTGGATGAGACCGTAACTATGCAGGCGGTGGACCGGATGCACGCGCTGGCGGAAGACGCGAAAGCGCGCGCGCGTGCCGGAACGACCTCGCCGCTGGAATACTGGATGTATGCCAAGCGCATGGATGTAGCACTGCTATCGCAAGTCACCGGCATCTGGCAATGGCGCATCCGCCGCCACTTCCAGCCGCAACGATACGCCCGACTGTCTTCCCCGCTGCTGGACAAATACAGCGACGCACTCGGTTTGACCCACGCACAATTACAGACACTGCCATGAACGCAATCAACACGAATTTCCAGCATAAACATGCGGCACATTGCGAGAGCGGTGTGGCCTCCAACCTGATGACGCATCACGGCGTGGCACTTTCCGAAGCGATGGCGTTCGG
>JAVHRA010000024.1:0-4520 GCA_036171395.1 Gallionella sp.
GCTGGATGTTGACGAGGCTTTGCAAGCGGCGATACCAACGCCGGTGCGGATGATGTTAGAGCAGATTCGTAGTGCGTTTGGCTGAGTCCGTTCGTCCTAAGTTTATCGAAGCGTGTCGGTCTACCACCAGCGCAGTTACTTTTGATTTGGTCGATTCATGCTTTGCCAGGCTCAGTACACACGGCCTAAATACAAACATTCATTCGCCCCACTTTTGAATCAAAGTCTGCTCCACGCCGAGATGATCCAAGATCCTCGCGACGACGAAATCCACGATGTCTTGCACGCTTTGCGGATGGTGATAAAAGCCTGGGTTGGGCGGCATGATGACGGCGCCGGCTTGGGCGAGTCTGAGCATGTTTTCCAGATGAATGGTGGAGAAGGGCATCTCGCGTGGCGCGAGGATGAGGGTGCGTTTTTCTTTGAGCATCACGTCGGCGGCGCGGCACACCAGATCGTCGCTGATGCCGCCGGCAATCTTGCCTAGTGTACCCATGGTGCAAGGGCACACCACCATCGCATCGCCAGGGTTGGAGCCTGAGGCCATAGGGGCGAACCAGTCTTGAATGCCAAATACTTTTAGCTCACCGTTAAATTCTCCCAAGCGTTCGCGCAGCATTTTCTCGGCATCTTGCGGACGATTCGGCAGCACGAAATCCATCTCTTGTTTAGCGAGTATCTGAGCTGCCTGCGTGTAGACCAAGTGCACGCGCTGTCCGCTATGTAGCAGGGATTCGAGCAGGCGCATGCCGTAGGGTAGACCGGATGCGCCAGTAAATGCAACAGTGATGGTCTTCATTTGCTAGTGGCTTTCATCGGTTATAGCGGGGTGGTTGGTGCTGGGTGAATCGTGATTATCCATGAAACGTGCGGCGATCAAACCGTTGACGGTGCCAAATATCAGCGCGGCGGTGGCGAAGATGGGGATGAGGTAGGCGATGCCGCTGTGCGGGATGAGCCACACATACACCACGCCCATCTGTCCGGCGATGTGCGCAAAGGCGGCGAGGATGCTATGACTGACTGCGCCGAACCAGCGTGCGGGCAGGTGTTGTGCTAACGCAAGGATAACCAAGCTGCATAGTGCGCCAGCTAAGCCGAGGAAGAAGCCCGGGGTGAGAAAACTGCCGAACAACAGGCTGCCTGCAACGACGCGTAGCAACGACACCCACGCCGCGATACGCCAGCCATAACGGCTCAATACGATGAGTGTGACGATGTTGGCGAGGCCGGGCTTAACGCCGGGCAGGGGCGAGGGGATGGCGTTCTCCAGCACGGTGAGGCCGAGGGCCACTGCCGCCATGCGCGCGATGTGATGATCTTCGTGCGTAGGGTGGAGCAAAACAGAGTCGGGTTGTTGCGCTGCGCCCTGTTCCTTTTTCAGCGGTTGGTCAGTAGTTGAGGCTGTCATATTTTTTATGTTTGCCAGTCAGCTCCACGCTGACCTGATTAGGCAGACACAGCGCGATTTCGCCGGCTTGCTGCAACCACCCTTGCCTGACGCAATATTGTCTGGGGCTAGGATCTGAACTGATGCGGGCGCGGCGTTTCGCTATGGTGATGATGCTGGTGCCCAACGGGCCGGCTACGGCAATTTCTTGATCTACGGCAAGGGGGACGGTATGGATGATCTTGCCCGCGCTGCGGATCACCGCTTGCTCGGCGACTTCACCACGCCACAGCGTCATGGTCAGTGCGACTACGGCAAGGGCGGCAAGCGAGATGAGCAGCCAGTCTCCCGGTTTGATATAGCCTGCGATCAAGGTTTGAATTCGCGGTGGCGCACCAGCACTTGTTGCTCTGATTTGAAGTGCTGTGCAAGCTTTTCGGCGAGGAATACTGAGCGGTGCTGACCGCCGGTGCAGCCGATGGCGACCGTGAAGTAGCTGCGGTTATCGGCAATGAAGCAGGGCAGCCAGCGTGTGATGAAGTCGCGGATGTCGTTGAACATCGCCAGAGCCTGTGGCGTGTGCTCGAGAAAATCGATCACGGCTTGGTCGCGACCGGTGAGGGCTTGCAGTAGCGGGTCGTAATGTGGATTGGGTAGGCAGCGCACGTCGAAGACGAAGTCGGCATCCAGTGGCAGGCCATGTTTGAAACCGAACGATTCGAAAAGCAAGGTCAGTTCAGCCCGGTCCACTTGGATGAATTCTTTGATCCACAGCCGCAAAGCGCTTGCGCTCACTTCGCTGGTATCCATGCGGTGACCGATATCGCAGATGTCGCTGAGCAGCTCGCGTTCCTGTTCCACACATTCTGGCAGGGTACGTATCCCATCGCTAAGCGGGTGCAAGCGGCGCGTCTCAGAGAAGCGTTTCACTAAGGTCTCGCTCTTGGCATCGAGGAAGATCATACGCACGTCCATGCCGTGCTGCTTCACTTCGATGAGGAGTTGCGGCAAGCGCTGCACGCTGTTGGCGCTGCGCACATCGATGCTTACGGCGATCTTGCTGTAACCGGCAGCGCGTAGATGTTCGACCAGGGTGGCAAGCAATTCTGCGGGCAGGTTATCGACGCAGTAATAGCCACTGTCTTCCAGCACTTTGAGCGCTACACTTTTGCCGGAGCCGGACAGGCCGCTGATCAGAAACAGTTGCATGTCAGCCTCTTCATCTTTGCATCATTTGGTCGTGGCGCGCGACGAATTCATCCATGGTATTGATGCCGCGTTGTTGCAATACGAAGTTGCGTGCTGCCGCTTCCACCAGAACAGATAAATTGCGTCCCGCTACGACAGGGATATTCACGGTGCTAACTTGCACGCCGAGTATCTCCTGATGGGTGGCATTCAAGGGCAGACGCTCTATCTGTGACAGGTCGCCGCCGGGTGGGCGGTGTAAATGGACGATGAGCTTAAGGCTTTTTTTGCGGCGCACTGCCGTTTCGCCAAACATGGTGCGGATGTTGAGTATGCCCAGTCCGCGTACTTCCAAGAAGTCGCGCAACAGTTCCGGGCAGCGGCCCTCCAGCGTGTCGGGGGCGATGCGGTGCAGTTCCACGATGTCATCTGCGACTAGGCCGTTGCCGCGCGTGATGAGTTCTAGACCGAGCTCGCTTTTACCTACCGCGCTCTCGCCGGTAATCATCACGCCTACGCCCAGCACGTCTAGAAATACGCCGTGTCGGGTGGTGGAGTCGGCCAGCTCTTTGGCCAGATAGTGGCGCACCAGCCACATCAGATGCACGCTGGGTTTGGGGGAGGCGAATAGCGGGATATGTGTGTTGTTACAGAAACTGATGATCTCTTCTGGAATATCGTTGATTCCGGCAACAATCAGACAGGTAGTGCCCGATTGCGCGATGACATCGAACGCGGTTTGGCGTTCTGCCTCACCCAGATCGCGTATGTAGTCGAGCTCAGTCTCGCTCAGCACTTGTATCCAGTTGGCATGGATCAGATTGAGGTGACCAATCAAGCCCTTGTTCGAGGCATCCACTTCATCACTATCTATGATGTGGTCTAAGCCATCCTGTCCCGCGATACGGGTCAATTCCAATCGCGCTTGTTTGTCTTCGAACAGTTGGCGGATATTGACCTGGCTCATGAGTGCACCTTAGTGATGGGGGAGTATCGCTACGCTGAGGCGATCAGCTGGCGGTGTTCCAGTGATAGAACAGCTGATGGATGCTGGCGGTATCGGTGCATGCGTTCAGTTGATTGCGGAACTGACTGTCGCTGAACATCTGCGCCAACTCTCCGAGTATCTGTAGGTGTAAATCGGTGGCGCGTTCGGGCACCAATAGCACGAAGATGCAATTCACTGGCTGCCCGTCGGGAGCGTCGAAGGGGATGGGGTTGCTGGTCTTGACGAAGGCTGCTGTCGCATCACGTAGTTTCGCGATGCGTCCATGCGGTATCGCCACGCCTTGCCCCAGTCCGGTAGAGCCCAGCTTCTCGCGGGAGAACAGACTGTCAAAGACAGTGCTGCGTGCAATCTGCTGGTTGTTCTCAAACAACAGGCCGACGCGCTCGAACACGCGCTTCTTGCTGCTAGACTCGGTGTCTAACAGGATATTGTCTGGTAGCAAAAGTTTGCTGATTAGGTTCATATTGGACAATCTCAGGGTGCAAAAAAACGGGCGACATTGCTGCCGCCCTAAGGTTTATTCTGCTACTGCGCTGTGTTTGCCGGATTCACCATGGCGACGATCGGACAGCTTCTCTTTATGCTTGATCACTTGGCGATCCATGGTGTCCACCAATGTGTCGATAGCGGCGTAAAGATTGTCATCGTCACATTCTACAAACAGGTCCTTGCCGCTCATGTGGACGGTCGCTTCCGCTTTTTGTTTCAGCTTATCGACTGACAAGATGATTTGAACATCGATCACGTTGTCGAAATGGCGCTTGATCTTGCCGAACTTGCTAGCCGTGTACTCACGGATGGCTGGAGTGATTTCCAAGTGATGTCCGGTGATATTGAGGTTCATGGTGCGCTCCTTGTTTAGAGTGATTTACGGAGATTCACCGGGAGGATATGCAATGCTTCCCGGTACTTTGCTATGGTACGCCGGGCGAC
>JAVHRA010000025.1:0-4519 GCA_036171395.1 Gallionella sp.
CCAGTTGATGGATCTTCGCGTCATTGAGTTTGCGCGCGGTAATATCGGTGCGTATTGAGATGTACTGGGCAGGTTTGCCAGACTCATCCATGAAGGGCACGATGGTGCTCATCACCCAATAGAGATGGCCATCTTTGGCACGGTTGCAAATCTCGCCGCTCCAAACTTGGCCCGATGCAATACAGCGATACATCTCGGTGAAAAACGCTTTAGGGTGCATCCCTGAATTAATTAGACGATGATTCCGGCCCAACAACTCATCCAAGCCGTAACCACTAATTTCGCAAAACTGGCGATTGGCATAAGTGATATTGCCCGCCACATCAGTGGCCCCAACTATGGCGTGCTGATCCAAGGCAAATTTCTGATAGCGCAACTCTTCCAGTGCAACTTGCAGACGCCGTTTCTCGTGTTTGAGATCAGCTTCCGCAACCATACGCGCACGACTGTCTGCTGCTGCTACCCGCATCTGCACGATATGCAGCAGCATATAAGCAAGCAACTTACCGACATGCGCCATCATGGTGAATTTTTCGTGTGGCGAAGTGGAATACAACATGCACAAATCGGATAGCAGTAGCAGCACGCCCATCCATGCCACCCCTTCAAACAAAGGATGCGTAGCACGTTCGCGCCAAGCCATATAGATGACTACCGCCCACAACGGCAACAGCGGCACTTGGGTGGGACGTTGTATGCCCAACACACCCGTATCCATGTATTTAGGTAAATACAGCGACAAAGCCAGCAAAGTGCTGGTAACGACCAGCATCCCGATGACGTACAGATAGACCGATAATTGTGAGTTGCTGCGCTTTAGATAGAAGGTCCAGAGCAGCGCGATGGGCAACACATAGGTAGAGGGCGGCCAGGTAGCAGGGCGCAGGAAGCCCGCCGATTGGGCAATCCAGTGCAGACTACCCACCCACTCTATGCCGATGAAGGCATGCAAGATCTCAGTGCAAGCAGCGCAACCAAAGCCGACCACCAGATAAGCCCTGACATTGGCTTTGATCGCACTCTGTTCAGCGAGCAGGAACACCGCAAGCATCAATGACAAGATGCCATTACCGGTATCCAAGAGCAGATGCATATTGATGAACTGCGCATCTTCCATCGTCCATAAGCCCGACACCAGCAAACCATACAGCAGTATGAAGCCGAGGAAAGTCAGATGGTATTTAGGCCCACGCGAAGTGCCGGTATTCATACCTGAACCCCACTCAGCAAACTTAGGAATTGTTGCAGTGGCACAGGTTTGCTGAACAGATAGCCCTGGAAAGCATGACAACCGCGCAACTCTAAAAATTCTTGTTGCTCGCGCGTCTCCACGCCTTCGGCGATGACGTTCAAACCCATCGCCTCGGTCATCGCAATGATGGTCTGCACGATGGCGGCATCATTTTGATCGGTGGTGATGTCGCGCACAAAGCTCTGATCTATCTTGATTTGATCAAGCGGGAGGCGCTTCAGATATTGCAGCGAAGAATAGCCCGTGCCGAAATCATCCATGGAGAAGCTGATGCCCAACAATTTCAATTCGCGCATCTTGGCAATGGTGTCTTCCACATTCTCCAGCACCGTACTCTCGGTCAATTCAAGTTTGAGGTGCGAGGGTTTAGCGCCCGTCTCCAGCAACACCATTCTGACCTGCTCGACAAAATCCGCTTTACGGAACTGTCTGGCACTCACGTTCACCGCCAAAGTCAGATCACAGGTCAGACTATCTTGCTGCCATACTTTAAGTTGCTTGCAAGCATTGCGCAGCGCCCATATGCCCATCGGGATAATCAGACCGGTCTCTTCCGCCAACGGGATGAACTGTGCCGGTGAGACCAAGCCGCGCGTTGGGCTTTCCCAGCGCATCAATACTTCTGCTCCCAACACGTGTTCCTGAGAGTCGATTTGCATCTGGTAATACAAGCGCAGTTCGTCGCGCTGCAATGCCAGTTCCAGTTCTGTCTCTAATTCGATACGCATATCGATTGCAGCCTGCATCGCCGGATCATAAAAACGAATCGCGTTACGCCCTGCCTGTTTGGCCTGATACATCGAGATGTCGGCATACTTCAATAAAGTCTCGAGATTCTCTTGATGACCACGGAACATCACCACCCCGATACTGGGTGTGCTTTGATGAGGACTTTCTCCTAGCAAATAGGGTGCGCTTAAGGTGGCGCGTATCTTTTCCGCCACGCTCTCGGTGTGGTTGGCCGCCTCGGTCTGATTGCTACTCAAGCCTTCCAGCACCAACACAAACTCGTCACCGCCCAATCTCGCTACAGTATCGCCCTGGCGCACCACCGCCTGTAACCGTGCTGCCACTTCCCGCAGCAACATATCACCCACATCATGTCCCTTGGTGTCATTGAGCTTTTTGAAATTATCCAAGTCGAGCAAGACGAGCGCCCCATAGCGACCGTTGCGCGCACTGACCGACAATGCCTGTTGCGCACGCTCCATCAATAGGCGGCGGTTGGCCAACTCAGTCAATGGGTCATAAAAAGCGAGCTGATGGATATGCGCCTCGTTCACCTTGCGTTGCGAGATGTCGAGGAAGGTTGCCACCGCACCTATCACAACGCCTTCTTTTTCGATGGGCTGAGACCAGTACTCCACCGGCACTGCCACACCGTCTTTGCGCCAATAAACTTCTTTATCCGAGTGCACCGATTGATTGAGTTTGAAGGCCTGATACATGATGCAATCCTTGGCCGGATAGACTTTGCCATTGGCATGCGAATGATGAATCAGGCTGTGCATATGCTTGCCCATCACCTCCTGTTCATGCTCGTAGCCCAATATCTTAAGGAATGCGGCATTGACGAAAGTGCAGTGGCCTTTGACATCCACGCCGTACATCCCCTCGGAGATCGCATCCATCATGCGTTGCAGATGCTGTTGCGATTCCCTGACCGCCTTTTGCGCCGCTTTACGTTCTCGGATGTCGCGGCAGGAACCATAAATGCGATTATCGGGGAGCAATACCGCGTTCAATTCCAAGGGGATGCTTTCACCGTTTTGCGTATCCAAACGGATCTCATATACATGCCGCTCATGATTGGAGAGGATGGGCGAGAAGCGCTGCCGATACGCGCCACGCCACGCTTTGGGGACGAGATCGAATACCGTCATCTGATATAGCTTGTCACGGGTATAGCCCAACAGATCGACCACCACATCGTTCACATACAGGATGTCACCGTTGCTCTCGACGATGAACACTGCATCCGGCGCGTTCTGTAAGGTCATACGCCATTTCTCTTCACTGTCGCGCAAGGCCGCGATCATGACTTGCGCTTGCGCTTCGCTGCGCGCCAACAAAGTTTCGTGCTGTTGCTCTAGGACGCGCAACGCCTCCGCGTTCTTGCGCGTCATGCGCTGATCGAAGAGATTGGCCAACATGCCGCCACCAAACCAAATGAAGGAAGTAGTGGCCAACATCATCGCCAACAATGTCGGTTCGATACGCATCACCTCACTCAGACAAACAGATTCAGTCGAGATATGCATGCCCATCATCGCGATGTAATGCATGGCTGAGATTGCCAAACCCATCACTACCGAGCCCAGCATCAAGCGCAGCGCTGCGGCCCATGCCAACCGTTCCAAGTGATACATGATGAACAAGGCACCCCACGAGGCAAGGATGGCGATGACGACCGACAAGGCGAACACGGCGTAGTGATATTCGATAGCCGGCGACATCCTAAGCGCCGCCATACCGGTGTAATGCATGACACTGATGCCGGTGCCCATCAGAATTCCACTCAACAGAATGCGGTGTGTGCTGATTACGCGGTCACGCAATACTCGAAAACCCAACAACGCCGCCAACACCGCAGGAACTAAGGATAACAAGGTCAACTCGGGGTCATAACCCAACGGGATGGCAAGCTGAAGGGCCAACATGCCTATGAAGTGCATGCTCCAGATCGCCACGCCCAAGGTCCCACCGCCGGCCAACATCCAGATGGTCGCGGTACGCCCGCTGTTCTCGCGCATACGCTGCGCGTGCGTGAGCGCAGTGTATGAACCAAGAATGGCAACCACTATGGATAGCAGGACTAGAGGTAAATTCCAGGTGATAGACACATCGACCCTTTTTATATGATTGTGCTGGATGCTAAAACCAAACGCGCTATTTGCTTGGCTGGAATAGCACTATAAAAACCGCTGTTATCAAAATCGAGCCGTACTTGGCGGCCCTCTCCAACCGCTATATCGGCAGGATGCAGAATTTCTTGAGCAAAGCAGTTTCATGCACTCATACAGTGCGCTCGCGAGCTCCCATAGCCTCGCTGCTTGCGTCTATAATTATGGCTTCGACTTACACGCCTAACCGGAGCCCTCGCCATGTCGCACAACCTGTTCAACGCTCGCCAATCATTCACGCTCGCCAACGGTAAGCAATCCGCGCTGTATTCTCTGCCTGCATTGGAAAAAGCGGGCATTGGCAACATCGCGCGCTTGCCCGTCTCCATCCGCATCGTGTTGGAATCGGTGCTGCGTAATTGCG
>JAVHRA010000026.1:0-4497 GCA_036171395.1 Gallionella sp.
TGCTGGGAAGAAGTAAGCGATCTCAACAGCAGCAGTCTCTGCCGCGTCGGAACCGTGTACTGCATTAGCATCGATGCTGTCAGCGAAATCAGCACGAATAGTGCCTTTGTCTGCCTTCTTAGGATCAGTAGCGCCCATCAGGTCACGGTTCTTCAGAATCGCGCCTTCGCCTTCCAGTGCTTGGATCATCACCGGGCCGGAGATCATGAAGTTAACCAGATCATTGAAGAAAGGACGTGCTTTGTGCACCGCGTAGAAGCCTTCAGCTTCAGCACGGGACAACTGAGTCATACGAGCGGCAATGACTTTCAGACCTGCACCTTCAAAGCGGGAATAGATCTGACCGATCACGTTCTTAGCGACAGCATCAGGTTTGATAATAGACAGGGTACGTTCGACAGCCATGCGACATTCTCCAAAACAAAAGTTAACAAAGGTTACAAAAAAGGCCGCGCATTCTAGCAGGGTTTGCTTACCCTGTCGCAGTCGCACTGGGCGCGCATAGACGCTGTTGCGAAGCACCTAGATCAGCCGTATCACGGCCAGCAGGATGTCGAGCGTGAACACCGCCAACATGGCGCGTATCACCGCTTTGATGGCGGCTTGAGGCACCGACGCGGTGGAATCGCCTACGCTCATGCCGTGGTAGCAAGCGATGGTGGCGATGACCCAGCCAAACACCAGACTCTTCAACACCCCGCCCATCAGCAACCACGGATTCACCAGCGCAACGAAGCGCTGCACTTGATCGAGAAAGTCCACATTCATAAACCATGAGCTGACCGCCAAGCCCCCCACCACCGCCACAATCTGAAAGTAAGCGGTCAGCGCGACCACTGAGATGGACACCCCCAGGATGCGCGGCACCACCAAATAGTCCATAGGCACCACGCCCATCTGCTCCAAGCTGTATATCTCGCCCGAGGTCTTCATCTGCGCCAGTTCAACCGCGATGGCCGAACCGCTGCGGGCGATGATGATGATGGCGGCAAATAGCGGACCAAACTCCCAGACGATAACCCAGGCCATCACTTTGACCACCAGCGAACTATCGCCCCCCGCCACCGCAAAGGTCTGGGTGGTGACGATGATGCCCAGCAATAAGCCCATGAATCCGATGATATGCAGCGCCTGATTGCCGCTGAAATAGATCTGGCGGTAGAAGTTCTTCTGCACCGGCTCGATGCGCAACACCCGCACATGCGACAAGCCGTACCACAACATGCCCAGATAGCCCGACACCAGCATGATAAGGGCCAGTGTGCTGCGGCCTGTTATTCTGAGTATCACGGTACGGGCTCAATGAGCGCCGCGCTGGCGCGACCCACCGCATCGGCGCGCGCCGTATAGTTAGCCGCCTCCGCCGCCCGTCCGGCGCGCGCCGCTGTCTGGGCGAGACGGCTCAGATCAAGGCGAATCTTGAGCGGCAACCCCAGCTTAAGATCCAGCGCTAGGGCCTGCTCGAAACGTGTAGTCGCGCGTGCATCGTCCTGTGCCGCATAGGCCAACTCACCGGACAGTCGCAAAGCGTTGGCCTGCTCCACAGCCTGCGCGGGAGAGTTGAGCCCCCCGATTGCCTCCTCGACTAGCTTATTTGCCTCGTCCTGGTGATGGGCGCGCATAGCCAGTTGGGCGCGTAGCAACTGCAAAGAGGGCTGCACCTCGCATCTGGACTGGCAAGTCTGTTCGCCGCGCGCGGCCCACTCTGTCGCAGCTGCGACATCCTCCTGCTCAAGATATAGCTGACCTTGCAGGATGGCAGCGGCAGCCAGACTGGCAGCCGGATAAGCCAACTGTGGAGCGGCAAACAACGCTGCCAGTTGCTGATGTGACTGCTCGTAGTGACTAGACTCCCGCCACACCCGCGCCAGATTGATCCGCGCCACGGCAATAGCAGCAGCGTCCTCTATCGCTTCAGCACCACGCAAAGCAAGCTGATATTCAGCGGCCGCAAGCGGCAGATTACCCCGCGCATAGGCACGCACCGCCCGTTCGTGATGCCGGTAAGTCTCGGCACTCAGGGCATTACGTTTCTCGGGCGCACTCCCGCATCCCAGCAGCGACAGGCAGAGCAATACACAACAGAGTTCACTTAGACGGCGCATGAACCACCCCATAACTATCCATAGGCAACATTTGCACCTCACCCGCATCAATGAAATTGCGTATCGGCCAGACCTGCTTAGTCGCATCGATGACACCACGCGCATCCTCCGCCGCTACACGACCATCGCGTATCAAAGGCAGCAGTTCGCTAGAGGAAGCGGCGGTGAGCTTGCTCAATTGGGCGGTGATCTTGCCCGCATCGTCGGTGATCTTTTGCACGTTCTCCAGCACGCCGTCGCTTTTGCCCAGCAACATATCGGTCTTATCTAGCACTTGCGCGAGCTTTTGCCCGTTGCTGCCCATTAATTGTTGCGTCTGCACGATCAGTTGATGGGCACTATCACTACTCTGACGCACACTGAGTGCCACAGATTTGGCTTGTTGCAGCAAGCCGTCCGGTTGATTGATTGCTTCAGTGCTCTTGGCCACGTTGTCTAAAATGGGCTTGAGTCTGTCCACCAGATCATGCGCCAACGCATCCATACCCAGTTGACGCTCGAACGGCAACACCTCACCTACAAGCAGCGCGACTTGATTACGCTCACCGGGTATCACTTCCAGAATGCCGTCACCCAGCAGACTTTGCTCGACCAAGCGTAGTTTTGCACCGTGGCGGATGTGACCGAGATATTGATTGTTGATAGAGAGGTGAGCTTCGATCACACCATCTTCCTTGAGCACGATCGATACCACCTTGCCCACCTTGAAGCCGCTCAGACGGATCTCCATGCCCTCGTGCAGCTTGCTAGCGTCGTTGGTCTGGAAGCGCAGCGGCGTGGTGCTGGCGAACATGCCCTGCTCAATGGCAATAATGGCAACCACTAGCAGCAAAGCGCCTACCGCAGCAAACACGAACAGCCCCACTTTTTTTTCCAGCGTGGCCAGACGGCTATCGTGATCGGCAAATATCTTCATATCCCTCCTACAGGTAATAGGACTGTTGCGCGGGCAACCAAGCTTCCATATCCGCATCGTAATCGACGAAGACACTGGTGCAAGTAGCTGACTCAGCGCGCAGTATCGCGTCAAATTTTAACAGTTGCTGACGCTCATGCTCCGTCACGCCATGCCAGATCGTAGTGTAAACCAGCATCTCCGGCTGCATCAGCATGGAACGCACAAAGCCCACCAAGCGGCGCTGATAGGGCGAAATTTGATGCGGCAAGCGGCTCAACAAATGGCGGGTCTGCATGGCATCCAGACCACAACGCTCGAACAGCGCGATGACCCGCTGCTCGGTCGGCACATGGTCCGCGCCGCGATAACTTAAAGGTAACAACAGATTTTCGTCTATCTTGAGATTGCCCAGCAGACCACCGTCGGGCGTCAGCAAAGCGGTATGGGGTGGACGCAGCAAAGACTGTAGGAAGCGCTCCATATGTTGCTCATCGCGTATCACGACCCGATAACGCAGACCGCCACCCAGCTTGAAAACCAATGGCTGCGAGTGCCCTTGTCCATCACGCCATTCGATGTCCCAGCATCTTTCCATACCCTAACTACCCCTGCGCAACGCACCATGAGACGTCATTCTAACGCCGATGGCGCGCAAATCTCCGCTTATGCTTTAGCGGTTAAGGCCCGCCTTCCGCTATAATCGCCGCCTTTGAAAATCTCAGCACGACAACATGGAAGCAGAACAACTCAATGCCCTCACCAATAAGCTCAGTGACTTGGCCACACGCAGCACTGAACTGCGGCGATTCCTGCAATTCGACGAGAAACAGGAACGTTTGGTCGAGGTCTGCGCCCTCGCCGAGAACCCCGACATTTGGAACGACGCCAAGCGCGCCCAAGAGTTGGGGCGCGAGCGCAAGCTGTTGGAAGGCGTAGTACTGGGACTGGAGAAAATTAAACAAGACCTGAACGACGCGGCCGAGTTGTTCGAGATGGCCAAAGAAGAAAACGATGAAGCAAGTCTGCACTCCACAGCTACGGACGTTGCCGATGTCGAACAGCGCGTCGCGGCGATGGAGTTCCGCCGCATGTTCTCCAATCCCATGGACCCCAACAACTGCTTCATCGACATTCAGGCCGGCTCCGGTGGTACGGAAGCGCAAGATTGGGGTTCGATGCTGTTGCGCATGTATCTGCGCTACTGCGAACGCAAAGGTTTCCAAGTCGAGATACTGGAACAATCCGATGGTGAAGTCGCCGGCATCAAAGGCGCTTCTATCAAGGTCATAGGCGAATATGCCTACGGTCATCTGCGCACCGAAGTCGGCGTACACCGCCTCGTGCGTAAGTCGCCATTCGACTCCGGCAACCGCCGTCATACTTCCTTCTCCAGCGTGTTCGTCTATCCCGAAGTGGACGACTCCATCGAAATCGACATCAACCCGGCCGACTTGCGCGTGGACACCTATCGTGCTTCTGGCGCGGGTGGCCAGC
>JAVHRA010000027.1:0-4480 GCA_036171395.1 Gallionella sp.
AACGGCCTGATCAACGAGATCGGTGATTGGGTGTTGCGGCAGGCCGCCCTACAGCAACGGCTGTGGCTATCGTTGGGTTATCGTATTGTGCCCGTGGCGGTGAACCTATCGGCGCGCCAGTTTGCCCAGCACGATCTGGTCGAAAAAATATTGGCCATTGTGCGTGATGTCGGACTGTCCAGTGAGTACATCGAGTTGGAGCTTACCGAAAGCATGTTGATGGATGTGGGGGTGAACAGTCTGGACATCATGCAGCGTCTAGACCAAGCGGGCTTTGATTTGGCGCTGGATGATTTTGGTACGGGCTATTCCTCGCTCAGTCGCTTGAAGTTGTTACCGGTCAAATCGCTGAAGATAGATCAGTCCTTTGTCCGCGACATCGCGACCGATGAGAGTGACGAGAGCATCGTCAATGCCACCACGGTATTGGCACATGCGATGGAGATGAAAGTGATTGCGGAAGGCGTGGAGACCCAGCAACAGTTGGATTTTCTGCGCGACCTACAGTGTGAAGAGTATCAGGGCTATTTGTTTAGTCGCCCGGTACCCGCCGAAGCAGCACAAGGCTTTCTGGTTAAGGGCTAAGTTTGGCGACCAGTGTGCCGATATCAGCATGACAACATCGTGGAGGAAATTTACACATGAAAAAAAAGGGTCCGTTACGCATACCAGTCACGGCTGGCTTGAAGGATGTTTATGCGCTGGATATGCATATGGCTTATCAGGCAGCATGTCTGGGCAAGTTCAATGTGGTCGCCTTTAGTCGGCTCGCCACAGCCATCGCCGTGGTGCTGACCGCGCTAGAGCATAAACATACACACCTGCCATTCGCGCTCGAGACACTGGATGCGGCGATTGCAACATTGCTGCAAGTCAAGCAGCGCGGCGATGCTAGCGATGTTTGGGAGCTGACTGAGCGTGAACGCCCCGTGATTTTGGATGGCATTGATATGGTCGAGCAATGCATAGGTACCTTGGATGTGGCGCTGTTGGAGCGCACCGCAGCAGCACTCTCGGTAACTTCTGCTGCATAAGATAGTCGGGTATGACTGAAGCAACTAGACGGCAGGTTCACCTAGTTTGAAGTTGCGCAGGTAATGGCAGGTATAGCCCATAGGGTGTTTAAGCAGATATTTCTGGTGATAGTTTTCGGCACGATAGAAAGCCTGATAGGGCGTGACTTCGGTGACGACGGCAGCGCCCCATTCTCCTGAAGCATCCACACTGGCGATCACTTTCTTTGCCGTCCCCAGCTGTGCCGCATCCACATAGAAAATCACCGAGCGATATTGCGTGCCGGCATCGTTGCCTTGGCGGTTGCGCGTGGTGGGATTGTGCATACGGAAGAACTCGAACAAAAGATGCGCATAGCTTAAGTGCGTAGCGTCGAACACTACTTTGAGCGCTTCCGCGTGACCGGTGTCGCCGCGCTTCACTTGCTCGTAGCTGGCCGTATCGCTCGCGCCGCCGCAGTAGCCGACTTCGGTGGCGGTCACCCCCGCTATCTGTCTGACCAACTCTTCCATGCCCCAGAAACAACCGCCGGCGAGATAGGCTACTTCAGTGTGGGTAGTGTTCATAGTGAGTTTCCCGATATTGCAGCGTTATTTAATTTTCATGGTTTGCGCCACCACAAGCGCGCGAGGCTTATCGACGTTGCTTTTTCATCGCTTGCGCCGCTTCACGTTTGTAGTCTTTCTCTTTTTCAGTGGCGCGCTTGTCATGTTGCTTTTTGCCTTTGGCTAGGCCGATGGCGAGTTTGACGCGGCCATTCTTGAAATGCATATCCAGCGGCATCAGGGTATAGCCGGCGCGTTGCACTTTGATGATGACCTTGTCCATCTCTAGACGGCTAAGTAATAGTTTGCGCGTGCGGGTCGGGTCGGGATGGATATGGGTGGAGGCGCTTAGCAGCGGGCTGATATGCGAGCCGAACAGGAACAACTCGTTGCCGTTTACGGTCACGTAGGCTTCTTTGAGTTGTGCGCGGCCCGCGCGTATGGCTTTGACTTCCCAGCCTTCGAGGACCAAGCCGGCTTCGTATTTGTCCTCGACGAAGTATTCGTGAAAGGCTTTTTTATTCTGGATTATGCTCATTGCGGATGAATCGAGTGAGTTTTGCGGTGTGTTCGGCTATTCTACCAGCCTTTAAAAATGTGACGGTGCCAGTAGTCATGGCTTTAGTGGAAAAAACAGTATTGGTCGCGTATAGCGCGCAGCAGATGTTCAACTTGGTTGACAAGGTGGAAGACTATCCAAAATTCCTGCCTTGGTGCGGTGGCGCGAGTGTCGCCGAGCAGAGCGGTGATACTGTGCATGCCACGGTACATATCGATTATCACCATCTCAAACAGCATTTCACCACCGAGAATGTGCGCATGCCACCGCAGCAGATCGACATGACGTTGCAGGATGGACCCTTCAAACATCTGGATGGTCGTTGGAGATTCGTGTCTTTGAGCGAGTCAGCCTGTAAAATAGAATTCCGCCTGCATTATGAGTTCTCCAATAAGTTGCTGGAAAAGCTGGTCGGGCCGGTGTTTCATTACATTGCCAATAGTTTCGTGGATGCTTTCATCCACCGTGCAGATAAGGTTTATGCAGAAAAATGAGTGACAAGATCAATATCGAAGTCGTTTACGCGCAGGCACAAGAGCAGACCTTGCTCAAAATTTCTTTGCCTGTGGGCGTGACTGTGGCCGAGGCGATACAAGCGTGCGGCGTGTTGGAGAAGCATGCCGAGATCGATCTGGCCAAAAACAAGCTGGGTATCTTTGGCAAGCTGACCAAAGCGGATGCGGTGTTGCGCGACAAAGACCGGATCGAGATATATAGACCCTTGATTGCCGACCCTAAAGAAGTGCGCCGCCAGCGTGCCGAAGAGGGCAAGGCGATGAAAAAAGGCGGCGGCGACATCTGATGCTAGATTTTGATTTCCATTGTCATTCCAATATTTCGGACGGAACGTTGACGCCGACCGAGCTGGTGCAGCGTGCCGCAGGGCGTGGCGTGAAAGCGCTGGCATTGACCGATCACGATGATGTGGACGGCTTGGCGGAAGCACGTGCGGCGGCAACTGCGCTGGGTATTGCATTCGTTAATGGTGTGGAAGTGTCGGTGACTTGGCGCAGCCATACCTTGCATATCGTGGGCTTGGGCATAGATCCTACCTACCCAGCGCTGGTGGCAGGTCTAAGTAGCGTGCGCAGCGGTCGTGGTGTGCGTGCGCAGAAGATGTCGGATGAATTAGCTAAAGCGGGCGTGGGCGGGGTGCTGGCAGGTGCTTATAAGTATGCGGGCAATCCCAATATGATAGGCCGCACCCATTTCGCGCGTTATCTGGTTGAGTCCGGTCATTGCAAAGATGTGAAGAGCGTGTTCAATCGCTATCTGGCCAAAGGTAAGCCCGGCTATGTGCCGCATCAATGGGCGAATCTGGCCGATGCCATCAGTTGGATTACCGGCGCGGGCGGCATTGCCGTGATCGCCCATCCGGGGCGCTATATGGTGGGCAAACATTCCATGGGCAAGAAGACCATGCAGGAGTTGCTCGCCGAGTTCGTCGCACTGGGCGGACGGGGCGTGGAAGTGGTGACGGGTAGTCATACTCAGGAGCAATATGCTGAGTTCGCACGCTACGCTGAGCAGTTCCAACTTTTGGCCTCGTGCGGTTCTGATTTTCACGGGCCGCAAGAGAGTTACCGTGATCTGGGGCGCTTGCCCGATCTGCCTTTGATCTGCAAACCCGTCTGGGAAGTTTTGTCTTTACACTGAATCTAACCAACCAAACACATGGCGCAATTTTTCACGATCTATCCCACCAATATCAATACCCGTTTGATCCGTCAGGCTGTCGAAATTATCCGCGCAGGTGGCATCGTGGTTTATCCCACCGACTCTTGTTATGCGCTGGGCTGCCATCTCGACGACCGCGAGGCCGTGTCGCGCATCCGCGCCATACGCGGCATGGACGATCAGCACATGCTGACACTGATGTGCCGCGATCTGTCCGAGATTTCCAAATACGCGCGGGTGGATAACCAAAAGTTCCGACTGCTCAAGAGCAATACACCAGGGAGCTACACCTTTATTTTGGAAGCGACCAAGGAAGTGCCAAAACGTATCCAGCATCCCAAGCGCAGTACCGTGGGTATACGAGTGCCCGATCATCCGGTGGCGTTGGCGTTGCTGGAAGAGTTGGGCGAACCCATGTTGACTTCGACCTTGATCTTGCCCAATGAAGATTGGCCGCTCAATGACGCGGAACACATCCGCGAATTGTTAGAGAAGCAAGTTGATGCGGTGATAGACGGCGGTTCAGCAGGAGCCGATTTCACTACGGTGATCGATCTAACTGGCGACGCGCCAGTGTTATTGCGCCAAGGCGTGGGTGCTGTCGCTCCGTTTGGCATTGCGGGGTAACACGATGCAACTCGATAACATCATACAAACCATCAGTATCGCGGCCATCCCTATCCTG
>JAVHRA010000028.1:0-1032 GCA_036171395.1 Gallionella sp.
GCAAAGACTCTCCACCTTGGTACTGGGCGCGATCGGTGTGGTGTTTGGCGACATCGGCACCAGCCCACTGTACGCACTGAAAGAGACCTTCGCCGGCGCGCATCCGCTGCCTGTGGTGCAAGCCAATATCCTCGGCGTGTTGTCAGTGATGTTCTGGACCATCATGCTGCTGATCTCGGTCAAATATGTGCTGATCGTGATGCGTGCCGACAATCGCGGCGAGGGCGGCGCACTGGCCCTGCTGGCACTGGTAAGTAATCTCACCCAGGGACATCCCAAAACCAAATGGTTTATCACCGCCTTGGGCATCATCGCTGCCGCGCTGTTCTATGGAGATGGCATGATCACCCCGGCCATCTCGGTGTTGTCGGCGGTAGAAGGTCTGGAAGTAGTCGATGCGCATTTCAAAACCTACGTCATCCCCATCACTCTCGTCGTCATCACCTTGTTGTTCTGGGTACAAAAGCGCGGCACGCATGTGGTGGGCCTGACCTTCGGCCCCATCATGGTGGTGTGGTTTTGCTGTCTCGCGGCTTTCGGTGCGCGGTCTGTCGCACACACACCGCAGGTCTTGGCCGCACTCAATCCCGTGTACGCCTATCAGTTTCTGAGTGCCGACTGGTTGGTGTCTTTCTTGGCCTTGGGCGGCATCGTGCTGGCCATTACCGGCGGTGAAGCTTTGTATGCCGACATGGGGCATTTCGGCAGAACACCGATACGCTTGGGCTGGTTCTCCTTCGCACTTCCGGCACTGGTATTGAACTATTTTGGCCAGGGCGCGTTGCTGTTGCAAAACCCTACTGCGATTGAAAATCCCTTCTATCTGCTGGCACCCAACTGGGCCTTGTTGCCTATGGTGTGCCTCGCCACCGCCGCCACGGTGATCGCCTCGCAAGCGGTGATCTCTGGTGCCTTTTCGGTTGCTCACCAATCAGTACAAATGGGCTTCTTACCGCGCATGCCCATCCTCCAAACCTCGGGTTTGGCGCGCGGACAGATCTATGTGCCGCTCACCAACTGGTCGCTCTATAT
>JAVHRA010000029.1:0-4450 GCA_036171395.1 Gallionella sp.
TCCACTTGCGCACCGGCAGCATCATTGGGCCCATCAGTACCATCGGTACCTGCCGAGAGCAGCGTCACACCGTTCAGATAAGCGACCTCGATGGCGAAGGCCAGCGCCAACTCCTGATTGCGCCCGCCCCGCCCGCTCCCGTGTACCGTTACCGTGGTCTCGCCACCACTGAGTAGACAACGACGTTCACCGGCTTGCATCTGCCGCAACTCATCTTTTGCGAGTAGCGCAATCTGCTGCGCCACAGTGCGCGCCTCGCCTTGTATTGAGGCACTGGTGATACGACTGCGATAGCCCAACTGCTGCGCCTTAATCAACGCCGCCTGTAGTGCAATCAGTAGATTTGCGATCACCAAATTTTGTGTCTTACACCAACACGGCGCGTCCTGTGGCACCGATTCTGCAATCATCCCGCCTCGTCCGGCTTGCAAGTGGTGCAGAACGGATGGCGGTAGTCGTGACTGCAAGTCATAACGGCTTATCACCGCTAACGCATCCCCGTAGCTAGACTCGTCGGCCACCGTCGGCCCCGAGGCGATGATCTCAAGCGGATCATCTATGACATCGGAGAGTATCAAGGTCAACAACTGTGCCGGATAAGCCGACTGTGCCAGGCGTCCACCCTTGATGGCGGAGAGATGCTTGCGCACCGTATTTAGCTCACTGATATTGGCACCTGCCTCTAACAACAAGCGAGTGCATTGCTGCTTGTCTTGCAGGGTAATGCCGGTCGCGGGTGCGACTAGCAAAGCTGACGCACCTCCTGACAATAAGGCGATGACCAAACTGCGTGCGTCGGCAGCACTTACCATAGCCAGGATGCGCTGTGTCGCAGTGACACCCGCCGTATCCGGCACCGGATGCGCAGCCTCGACCTGCTCTATGCGCTGCAACACCTCGGCATGTCCATACTTGACCACGATTAGTCCCGCCGAAATGCGCTCTCCGAGCAATCCCTCCAACGCCTGAGCCATACGTGCCGTGGCTTTTCCTGCCCCCACCACAGTAATACTGTCATACGCCGCCAAATCATAGCGCAGCGAATCGGCATATAAGGTTTGGCCTGCTAAGCGCAAGGTGCGCATGACCGCTGTGTAAGGATCAACTGCTTTTAGTCCGGCTTCAAATATCGCCTGTGCCGGATTCATCTGTGGTTTGTAGCACTTTGAATATCACCTCAAAACCAAAGCCGCGCGATTGCATAAAGCGCATCTGCCGGGCTTTTTCTTTGGCATCTTGAGGGAGGTGACCGAACTTTCTTTGCCACACTGCACGTGCAGCTTCCAGGTCACCGTCTTTGAGCGCAGTCAATTCGGAAGAAATCAGCTCATCACTGATACCGCGCTGTCTGAGTTCGTGAGTGATACGTTGCGTGCCGAAACGGCCACGTTTGCTATGGATAAACTGTGAGGCGGCTCGGGCATCTGATAGCCACCCGCGTGCGGTCAAATCATCTAGCAACTCATCGATATCCACCGACCGAGTCTGCTCGAACTCATCTTCTGCCTGTACATAGGGCAACAACTTGGCGCGCAGCTCGGCGCGGCTATGCTCGCGACGTGCCAGATACTGCAAGGCACGCGCGCGTAGACTCAGCTCAGGCTTGCGCCTCATCATCTTTGGCTTCTAGCTTGGCATCGGCCTTGCTGGCTTTTGTACCCGTTTTGGCTTTGGTCTTTTCATTGCCTACCAATAAAGCCACGCCCAATGCTTCACGCACTTTGTTCTCTATCTCGAAGGCGATGTCAGGGTTATTGCGCAGATATTCGCGCGCATTGTCTTTGCCCTGACCAATCTTGTCGCCCTTGTAGGCATACCAAGCTCCAGCTTTTTCCACCAGCTTGTGTTGTACCCCAAGATCGATGATCTCACCTTCACGCGAAATGCCCTCACCGTACAGAATATCGAACATCGCTTCACGGAACGGTGGAGCAACTTTGTTTTTCACCACTTTTACGCGGGTCTCGTTGCCAATGACTTCATCGCCTTTTTTAATCGCGCCGACGCGACGAATATCCATGCGCACCGAAGCATAGAACTTCAACGCATTGCCGCCGGTGGTGGTCTCGGGGTTACCGAACATCACACCGATCTTCATGCGGATCTGGTTGATGAAGATCACCATGGTGTTAGAGCGATTGATGTTGCCGGTCAATTTACGCAAGGCTTGCGACATCAAACGCGCGTGTAAGCCCATCTGCGCATCACCCATCTCGCCTTCAATCTCGGCCTTGGGGGTCAATGCAGCGACGGAGTCCACGACCACCACATCCACCGAACCTGAGCGCACCAACATATCGACGATTTCCAAAGCCTGTTCGCCGTTATCCGGCTGCGAGATGAGCAGGTCTTCGACCTTCACACCGAGCTTCTTGGCGTATTGCGGATCGAGCGCATGTTCCGCGTCGATAAACGCAGCAGTACCGCCCAGTTTTTGCATCTCAGCGATGACTTGCAGCGTCAGCGTAGTCTTACCTGAAGACTCCGGGCCATAGATCTCGATGACACGACCACGTGGCAGCCCCCCCACCCCCAGCGCGATGTCTAAGCCCAAAGAGCCGGTCGACACCACCTGAATATCCTTGGTCACATCGTTCTCGCCCAGTCGCATGATCGACCCCTTACCGAACTGCTTCTCGATCTGCGCCAGTGCGGCTGACAGGGCTTTGCTTTTGTTTTCATCCATGATGGTCACTCCGAATAATTGATGGCGGATTGTTGCATAACCGTCCGCCGTTGTACAGAACGTTCGTTCTTTTTAAGAAAATGGGATGGATGCTACGGGACTAGGCTTGTTCGGCACGAGCTGACAACAGTTCAATGATGCCACGCAGTGCAATGCTCACGGCCTGTGCACGAATTTCCGCACGCGTACCCTGTAACCTATGCAAGCGCGCGGTACACGCGCCCTGCTTGTAACCCCAAGCGAACCACACCGTGCCCACTGGCTTGTCTACAGAACCACCATCCGGTCCCGCCACACCGCTGACCGCCAAAGTCACATCTGCACCACTGTGTCGCAATGCACCACGCACCATCTCGCGCACCGTCGCCTCGCTCACCGCACCATGCTGCTCTAGCGTCACAGCAGACACGCCCAGCATCTGCTGCTTAGATAGATTGGAATAGGTGACAAAGCCGCGCTCGAACCATGCGGAACTACCTGCCACCTCGGTGATGAGCTGCGCTACACCGCCGCCGGTGCACGACTCCGCTGTAGCCAACATTAGGCCGTGAGCTTTAAGCAGTGCACCGACCTGAGCGGATAAAACGTTCATGCCAAGCCGCGTGCCAAATCGTTTTGAATATCGACTACCGCTTCCAACCCCACCGCAATACGGATCAGACCGTCGCTGATACCGGCTGCGGCGCGTGCCTCGGGAGTGATGCGCGCATGGGTGGTGCTGGCCGGATGGGTGATGGTGGATTTGGTATCGCCCAGATTCGCGGTGATGGATAACAATCTGGTGTTATCGATGAGGCGCCAAGCCGCATCCTTGCCCCCCTTGACCTCAAAAGACACGATGCCGCCACCCGTCTTTTGCTGCTTCATCGCGAGAGCATGTTGCGGATGTGAGGGCAAACCGGGATAGAACACGCGTGCGACATTGGGCTGCCGCTCCAACCACTTTGCCAACTCCAAGGCGTTGGCACTATGTGCATCCATACGCAACTTGAGTGTCTCCAAGCCTTTTAGGAATACCCAGGCATTGAACGCGCTCATAGTCGGCCCGGTGGTGCGCAAGAAACCGTATACCGGCTCCATCATCTTCTTGCTGCCCAGCACCGCGCCGCCCAGCACGCGACCTTGTCCATCTATGTATTTAGTGGCGGAATGAATAACGATGTCCGCGCCCAACTCCAAAGGGCGTTGCAAGATCGGTGTGCAGAAACAGTTGTCCACTACCAGCAGCGCGCCACACGCCTTGGCGACCTTGGCTAGCGCCGCGATGTCTGAAATCTCGGTGAGCGGATTGGACGGCGTCTCCAGAAAGAACAATTTGGTATTGGGGCGCACTGCCGACTGCCAGGCGGACACATCGGTGGCAGACACAAAAGTAGTCTCTACCGCGAACTTTTTGATGACGTTATTGAATAGATTTACCGTCGAACCAAACAAGCTCTGCGACGCAACAATATGGTCGCCCGCCTTCAATACCCCCATCACACAAGCCAGAATGGCCGACATGCCGGATGCCGTGGCCACGCACTGTTGCGCGCCTTCAAGTGCAGCGAGGCGCTCCTCGAACATACTCACAGTAGGATTAGTAAAACGCGAATATATGTTACCCGGCTGTTCGCCTATGAAACGCGCCGCCGCTTGTGCCGCATTGGGAAACACAAAACTGGAAGTGAGAAACATCGCCTCGCTATGCTCACCAAACTGACTGCGTTGTGTGCCTGCGCGCACCGCCAAAGTTTCGGGTTGATAATTTTCTTCTGACATATT
>JAVHRA010000030.1:0-4448 GCA_036171395.1 Gallionella sp.
CACGGAACAACACTTCTTTGATGACCTTGGGGCAGGCATCGGCATCGACGTAAATCTGCATGGGTTTTATTTTTTAGCGTTGGAGAAGTTGGCAGCTACCAAGGTCAATTCGGCGGAGTTTGTCCGCGTGTAGTCAGCAAACTCAACATGATACTGATGCCCAGAACGGCGATGATAATAGCCATGGACACCGCCACTGGAATCTTGAGCCAGTCGACAATCAACATTTTAGTGCCAACAAACATTAGCACCACCGCCAGACCGTACTTGAGCAAATGGAAACGCTCGGCCATATCGGCCAGCAAGAAGTACAGCGCACGCAAGCCTAAAATAGCGAAAATATTTGACGTAAAGACAATGAATGGATCCTGCGTCACGGCGAAAATGGCAGGGATACTGTCCACTGCAAAAATCAAATCGGAGGCTTCAATCAGTAGCAGTACCAAAAACATCGGCGTGAACCAGCGCACACCATTTTCATAAATCCAGAATTTGTCAGCGTGATAGCTATCGGTGATGCGCATATGCTTGCGCAGCCATTGCAACAGCGGGTTGCGGCTCAAATCTGGCTCATGTTCAGCGAATATGAGCATTTTGATACCAGTGACTAACAGAAACGCACCAAAAACATACAGCACCCAGTGAAACTGGGCGATCAGCCATGCGCCGAGCAGAATCAACACGGCGCGCATGACGATAGCACCCAACACGCCGTAGATCAGTACGCGCTTCTGGTAATCCAACGGCACGGCAAAATAACCGAACAGCATGACAAAGACGAAAATATTGTCCATCGCCAGCGTTTTTTCCAGCAGGTAACCCGTGAGGTATTCCATGAGCTTGGCGTCCGCAACGATGCGTCCGGCAGTGTGATCCAACCAGCCCCACAACGCGCCACCAAACAGCATCGCCATCACGAACCAGACGAGCGACCAAGTTAGCGCTTCGCGCAAGCTAACTTTTCGCGCACCATGCCGGCCCAGCATGAATATATCCACCGCCAGCATAGCCAACACAAACACGCCGAATCCGGCCCACATCCACCAAGTGCTTATTGATTGCAATTCGCTCATCACCGCTCCCTAATCAACGGGGAAAACTCAATATACTTCCAGCCTGCGCCGAAACTCGAAATTCCCCCCTTCCTGCACACCCTCGCGTAAAATCGCCCCCGCACTATAGCCATCCTACCAGCCTATCGCACTAAATAAATAACCCCTCGTATCCATTATTTCGGCACGGAAATTCGATCATTCTTGCTTGATAATGGATCACAAATTTATTACCGTTCCGCCATGACTTACAGCATCAGCTATGACAACGATACAACACCGTACCACGACCCTGTACAGCCCTTTCTTTTTCTGAGCAATCCTCCATCGTGTCCATAGAAGTTGAACGTTTTTTCTCCGCACAAAGTCCACTCTCTACTGAAGTCGATAGTTTTCGCCCGCGCGCGCAACAGCGCGAGATGGCGTTGGCAGTAGCGGCGGCGATAAAGGACAATTCGATCTTGGTGGCCGAAGCGGGGACGGGGACGGGCAAAACCTTCGCCTATCTGGTGCCCGCGCTGATCAACGGCGGCAAGGTCATCATCTCCACCGGCACCAAGAACTTGCAAGACCAACTCTTCCAGAAGGACTTGCCACGGGTGCGCGATGCGCTCAAAGCACCGGTGTCTATCGCGTTGCTCAAAGGCCGCTCCAACTATGTGTGTCACTACCATCTGGAGCGCGCGCTGAGCGATGGTCGCTTCGCCACGCGCGAAGACCTCAAGCATCTAGCCCAGATCAAGCAATACGCCAAGATCAGCGACTCGGGCGACAAGAGCGGCGTGGCTGATGTGCCGGAGAACGCGCCGATCTGGATGAGCGTCACGTCCACGCGCGATAACTGTCTGGGTCAGGAGTGCCCCAACCACAAAGACTGCTTCGTGTTGAAGGCGCGCAGCGCAGCAATGCAGGCCGATATCGTGGTAGTGAACCATCATCTGTTCTTCGCCGATGTGATGTTGCGCGACGAGGGCGTAGCGGAGTTACTGCCAACCTGCAACACGGTGATCTTCGACGAAGCGCATCAGCTACCCGAGACCGCCAGTTTGTTCTTCGGCGAAAACATCTCCACTTCGCAGATACTCGATCTGGTGCGCGATACGCGCATCGAGGCGCTGACCTCGGCCAAGGGTTTCGCACCATTGCCCGCCTCCTGCGACGAATTGGACAAGGCCGCGCGCGACTTGCGTCTAGTGTTCAAAAAAGAAGGCCGTTTACCGATCACTGCACTGGAAGATTTCAAAGACTGGCCCAAGGCCGCCAAAGTCTTGAGCGAGAAACTCAAACAGCTCAGCATGGTCTTGGAAAAGCAAGCTGAACGTAGCGAAGGACTGGAGAACTGCTGGCAACGCGCGCAGGCCCTGACGCTACAGTTCGACAATTGGCAGAGCAACGACGATAGCCAGCAAGTGCGCTGGTTAGAAATCTTCCATCACGCCATGCAACTCAACACCACGCCGCTATCCATCGCGGAGATATTCGAAAAGCAGATCGGTGGCTCGCAACGCGCCTGGATATTTACTTCCGCGACCTTGGCGGTGAAGCAAGATTTCACTCACTATCAATCCGAGATGGGCTTGCTCAAGGCGAAGACCGCCTGCTGGGACAGCCCGTTCAATTATCCCGAGCAGGGGCTGTTATACGTGCCCAGCAATCTGCCCGACCCGAACAGTTTTGACTACACAGATGCGGTGGTGCGTGCGGCGCTGCCTATGCTGGAAGCCAGTCAGGGCCGCGCCTTTTTGTTGTTCACCAGTTTGCGCGCCATGCAGCGCGCACACGAGATTCTGCTGGCCGAATTCGATCTGCGCGGCTGGAAATATCCGCTGCTGTTACAGGGCGAAGGCTCGCGCAATGAATTGCTGGAACGCTTCCGCACGCTGGGCAACGCGGTGCTGCTAGGCAGTCAATCGTTCTGGGAAGGGGTGGACGTGCGCGGCGATGCGCTGTCGCTGGTCATCATCGACAAGCTGCCGTTCGCGCCGCCGGATGATCCGGTACTGGCAGCACGCATCGCACAAATCAGCAAGCAGGGACGTAACGCTTTTATGGAGTATCAGTTACCGCGCACCATCATCACGCTCAAGCAAGGCGCGGGACGCTTGATACGCGACGAGCATGACCGGGGGGTGCTGATGATCTGTGACCCGCGCCTCATCACCAAGCCTTATGGCAAACGCATCTGGCAAAGCCTGCCGCCGATGAAGCGCACTCGCGTGGAAGCGGAAGCGGTGGCGTTCTTCAAACTAGCTCCGACTACAACCGCAGCGTAGCCTGCAAGCCGCCCATCTCGCTGTCGGCCAAGCGCAACTCGCCACCATGCATCTTGGCAACGCGCTCGACAATCGCCAGTCCCAAACCCGCACCGCTACTGTCGCTGCGCGCTGCTTGCAAACGCACAAAGGGACGCTTGGCGTAGTCGCGTTGCGCAAGCGGTATGCCCGTACCGTTATCTGCTACCGACAGCAACACATGACCGGCATCCTGCTTTAGCGCGACCTTTATTTCTCCATCGCCATATTTGACGGCGTTATCCAACAGATTGGCCAAGGCGCGCTTGACGAGCTGCGGTCTAAGCACTGCGTGCACGCCGATTTGAATATCAAGCTGCGGCACGTGATTGGCGTAACGCTGCACGACTTCCTGCACCAGTGCACTCACATTGGTCGCCACGCAAGTTTCACTCTCGTCCAGTCGCGCATAATCGAGGAACTGCTGGATCACTTCATCCATCTGCGCCACATCAGCGATCAGGCCGTCACGCAGCGCATTGTCTTCACTCATCTCCGCCGCCAGTCGTACTCGCGTGAGCGGCGTGCGCAAATCATGCGAGATGCCCGCCAATACCAGCGTGCGCTCGCGTTCATTGGCGGCAAGGTCGCTGGACATCTGATTAAAGGCGCGCGACACCGCAGCAATCTCACGCGCACCGTCTTCAGGCAAAGTCTGCGGCACAGCTCCCTGCCCCAGTTGTTGCGCGGCATAGGCTAGCCGTTGCAAAGGACGTACCACCTGCCGTGCGATTAGGTAAGCACCCAACAAGGCCAGCAACAACACTACGCTCCCCCACAGCAGCAACTGCTGCGAAGGCGGATGTTGCATACGTTCACTCGGCACCGCAATCCAGAACTCTTCGCCACCGATGAAGAAGCTCACCCATAGTGCCGGGATGCCGTTGCGTTCGGCGGCGAAGCGCGTGTCAGCGCCCAGCATTGCGCGCACCTGCGTCGCCATCAATTGCAGCTCCGGGGGATGCTCAGGCAAGGGTTCGAGCACATCGCTGCTTTCGGCCATCTGCACCTGCAATCCCTCGACTTCTGCCAACTCTTCGAGCAGCGCACCGCGCCATTCCGGTGCCGCAGAAAGCACCGCAGCGCGGGTGAGGTTCACCACCGT
>JAVHRA010000031.1:0-4387 GCA_036171395.1 Gallionella sp.
GCCGAAAAAGTCAGAAAAGATGCTGAGTTGGCTAGGCAAAAAGCCGAGGCTGAAGCGGCACGTTTTAAAGCTGAGGCTGATGCTGCCAAATCTCGTGAAGAAGCCGAACGGATCAAGAAGGAAGCTGAGTTGGCTGCGGCTAAGGCGAAAGCAGAGGCTGAACGCATCAAGAAAGAGGCTGAAGCGACTGCGGCAAAAGCCAAAGCTGAGGCTGAACGCATCAAACTAGAAGCGGAGGTTCACGCAAGGGCGCAGGAGGGAGCCGCACGTAAGGCTCAGGCTGAAGCTGATGCGGCGCGTTTGAAGGCAGAGGCAGAGGCGGCTCGCGTACGCGAGGAACTTGAAGCCGCCCGACTCAAAATTGAGCAGGAGGAAATCGCCAGAGCAGAGGCCGAGACAGCACGCTTGGCGGCTGAACATATTGCAGCTCAAGCTTTAGTTGCGGCTGAACAACAAAAGTTACAGGAACTAGAGAAGCAGTCGTTACAAGCTATAGAAGAAGAGAAGATCCGTGCCAAACGGCATGCACTCGCAGCTGCTAGTACGCAAATTCGTGATACACCATACGATACGAGCAAACCTCCTGCATTGAAGCTTGATGCTATCAATCTGGATGGTTTGGAAATTAAGCCCGATCCTAGTGTGGCGTCTCAGTCAGTTTCTAGCGAGAAGGAAAAAGTGGTGCTTGAAGCGGGCCCTTCAGCAGAAGAATTGAAGGCAAAAGAAGACGCGCTCAAGTTGCAAGCCAAAAAGGCAGAAGAGGCGCGTCTTGCAGAAGAGGTGGCGGCTAAGAAATTGGCTGATGCTCAAGCGAAAGCATGGGCAGAAGCCGAGCAACGAGCAGCACAGGCCGCCAAGTCACACGTTGAACATCTAGCACAACAGTCCGCACAAAGTGCACACGCTAAACAGCAGCAAAATCAGAAGCTACAAGCCTCGTTGAAGCGCCGGAAACCTGTGCCTTGGGGCGCGATTACTGCTGTGGTAGCGGTCTTGGCCGTGTTGGCTGTGTTCGTTGTGCCGATGACACTGAATACCCGTAATTACGCTGACAAGCTTGAATCTCAACTGTCTGCGAAGCTTAAGCAGCCGGTTCATATCGGCAAAATGTCAGTGCGTATATTGCCTTTCCCACGCGTGCAACTGGGCGAGATATATATAGGTGATGTGAAGCAGATCAAAGCACAGCAGGCGCTGTTGGATTTTGGTTTTGGCGCTTTGTTTGGTAGCGTGAAGCGTGTCGATAAATTGGAGTTGCAGGGTGCTGAGTTAAACGATACGGGGCTGAGCAGTGTTCCTGGCTGGTTGGAACAGATCGCTGCTGATGCTAGTTACCCGATCAGCCAAATCTTGTTCACCGATTTAAAGCTCTCTGCGGAGGCGGTTCAATTAAATGATATCGATGGGACGTTAAACTTTTCTCCTGCCGGCAAGATTGAAAGCTCGGTGCTGCAAGGGATGGGGGGTAAATATGCATTGGATATTAAGGCGGTATCTGCGGGTAAATATGCGATCACTGTGAATCTGCGTAAGGCTGCCTTACCGCTGCTACCAAATTGGAACTTCGATGAACTGACCGCGAAAGGTGAGTTGAGTCAAGACGGTTTGATGTTGACCGAGTTTGACAGTCGCATTGCCGGTGGTGTGTTGCAAGGCGATGCCAAGCTGGGCTGGAAAAATGGCTGGAGTCTGCAAGGCGCTTTGAATGCAAAGAGCGTCGGACTAGCTAATCTGAATAAATTGCTGGAAGGCGATATGGACGGCGAAGGACGCTATAAGTTGCAGGCCGATAGCCTAACTAAGCTTGCGGATAGTGCTACTCTGGATGGCACGTTTGTGGTAAAGAAAGGTCTGTTCAATGGCTTGGATATCGTTGAGACTGCACGCTTGCGTAGCAAGGAACATCTGCCTGGTGGCCGCACTCACTTTGATCAGATGGAAGGTAATCTGCTTTACAGTGGCAATGCCTATCACTTCAAATCTATCAAAATTAGTAATAGCGTGATGAGTGCGACGGGAAATATAGATGTTGCCAAACAGCAACTCTCGGGTCGCCTCTCGGCGCGTTTGTCTATCACCGAGGGTATGGGCCCGGTCGATTTACAACTGGGTGGTGTCACGGATAATCCTAATCTGCGCGCGCTGCGCTAGTCGTGTGCTTGGCAAATTAAAAGGCCGTGACACAGTAAAGTGTAACGGCCTTTTGGCAGGTGCAAGTCACTTGTTTATTTAGGTGGGCACTGCTGGCGTACGTGTATGCAACCAATTGAGATAGTCGTTTAAAGGCATCGCTTTGGCGTAGTGGTAACCCTGCAAGATATCAACGCCCATTTCGGTAAGCAGTCTTGCCGTCTCTTCATCTTCTACCCCTTCGGCCACACTCTGTAGCCCTAAAGATTGAGCGATAGAGATCATCGCGCTGACCATGCTGCGCCCGCTTTTTTCATGGATGCGTTGGATAAAAGTGATGTCCAACTTCAACTCTTTTGCCGGTATCTCGTGCAGTTGCGAGAGCGAAGAATAGCCCACGCCAAAGTCGTCCACCGCGATGCCAAAACCACTTTCATTCAATTCGTTGATGCGTTCACGCGCATATTCGACATCAGACAGTGCGATGCTTTCGGTGATCTCGAGCATGATGCGCTCGGGTGCGATATTTGCGCCCAGCACATCCTCTTGGAACTGCTGCACGATCTGATTAGAGAACAGTTGTCGTTTGGATAAGTTGACCGATAAGCGATGTTGTTTAGGCAACAGCGTGATCGCATGCAGTGCTTTTTGCCACACGGTTTGTCCGAGTTGCTCGATCAAACCCAAGCTCTCTGCCATGGGGATAAAGACTGAGGGCGGTATCCAGCCTTGTTCGTCTTCGTGCCAACGTGCCAAGACTTCAGCACCTATGACTTTGCCTGACTTTGCGCATATTAGGGGTTGCAACCAGATCTCGATAGCCTCATTTTTGATGGCATGTGCCAAACGGCTTTGGATATAGAACGACTTACGGCCTTTCTCTTTGGCCGCAATCAAATTGAAGAACTGGATGTTGTTACGCCCTTGGGCTTTGGCGTAGAACATGGCCCGGTCAGCTTGCGCTAAGAGCATTTCATTGTTGCTAGCATCATCGGGATAAACCGCGAAACCGGCACTGAAGGTGAAGGGTAAATCTGTACCGTCTATGGCGATGTTCTTGTGTGTCAGCAGACTTAGTTTATTGGCAATCTCACGTGCATCTTCCAAAGTGTTTAGGTCGGGACATAGCACGACGAACTCATCGCCACCCCAGCGCGACAAAGTGTCCGAACTACGCAAGGCGCTGAGCAGACGCTGCGTGACTTCTTTGAGCATCTGATCTCCGACTTTGTGGCCGAAGTTGTCATTGATCTGTTTGAAGTGATCCAAGTCGATGAAGCCCAAAGCGACATGCTGTTTGTTGCGATTGGCACGCGTAATGGCCAGATCGATACGGTCTTCCAATAACACCCGGTTGGGCAAGTCGGTGAGCGCGTCATGCAACGCCATATGACTGATCTGACGTTCTTGTCGGTAAGAGTTGTTGATATCGCGCAACACGCCGCGTATGCACACCACGTTGTTGTTCTGGGTGATCGGCGCGAAGCGGCCTTCCACCCACAGATAAGCATCGGGTTCATCCATGCGCAAGATGCGGAAGCGAATGCTGATCTGCTGCTTTTGTTTATAGACCAGCCCGCTGATTTGCTCCAGCACTTCTTCACTGTCATCTTTGTGCACGCAGTTGGATATGCTGCATAGCCCCCCTACCGTGCCTCCGGTGAGCATGCGAAAAGCATCCGTGGCGCGTATCAGTTTCCCTTCGGTGGTGATTTCGATTACAGCATCTTGCAGCAGGTCGAGTGTCTGTAGATAGGAGTTTTGTTCGTCTGAGCGTATTGCCAGGGTGTCGATGAGATTGGAGAGTTCCAAAGCGACCAGACTGATTTGATCGTTCTTGCCCGCATGAGCCTGTTTAAGTAATTGACTGGTCTCTGAGCGCAGCATCGATTCGGAGTCGTTCTTAATCTGTACCGAAGCCAGACTCAACATATCCAAGCGTGCACCTATGCGGCCCAGCCAGCGACCAAACAGACCGAACAGTAGTAGTGCAAACAACAGCATGGCCATCAAGGCGGTCAACATAACTTCTGTCAGAGAAAAGTGACTGGAAATCGGTTCGCGTACCACCAGTTTCAGCCCTGCCATTTGGCCGTTAGTTATCCAGCGCCCCTGACCATTGCATGGCACTGTATATAGAGTTACGCGAGTGCCTTTGCCATGCGCTTGAGTGCTTCTTGTAAATTTTCCATAGAGGTGGCGAAGGAGATGCGGAAATAGCCTTCACTGCCGAACGCTGAGCCGGGTACTACCGCCA
>JAVHRA010000032.1:0-4383 GCA_036171395.1 Gallionella sp.
CCACACCCCACACCCCACACCCCACACTCCACACTCGATACTCGATACTCCAAGTACCTAGTCATCTCATCACAAATAGCTTTAGCTTGCTTGCGCAATGCATTGCTTTTTAAGAACATTTTATTTTCTTTAACTTGCCGCGCTAACCCCTTGTCTTGAAAAGAAAAAAGCGCTTTTCGCGCTTGACCTCGTGCAATATTTTCAATATAGTGGGATTAAGTGGTAAAAAGTGGGTAATAGTGGGGTTTATGGAAATGTTCCAGGGAGCGGTGCAACTTAATTTGGATAGCAAAGGCAGGCTGGCGATTCCCGCCAAGCATCGCGACGTGCTGCTTTCCGAATGTGCCGGTAACTTGGTATTTACCGCTGATGTGGATGGTTGTCTGTTGGTCTATCCACAGAATATCTGGCAGCCAATTCGCGAAAAGCTAAACAAGCTTTCTTCGTTTAACCCTAAGAGTCGCGCCTTGCAGCGTCTGTTGGTGGGTAACGCCGAAGATGTGTTGATGGATAGCGCGGGTCGTGTGTTGATCTCTCCTAATCTGCGCAACTACGCCACGTTGGATAAACGCGTGATGCTGGTGGGCCAAGGGAGCAAATTTGAGTTGTGGGATGAGGCAAAGTGGCAGGCACAGCAGGCGGCCTCGCTAGCCTTAATGGCGGGCGATCTGCCGAACGAGCTCGAGGGCTTTTCCTTGTGATGCGCTGCTGCGCGTCGAGTAAGTCTGAGCTGGCGAGGTGGTTATGAGTGCAGCGCTGATTCATACCACGGTGTTGTTGCATGAGGCGGTCGAGGCATTGGCGATACGCGCAGACGGTGTGTATGTCGACGGTACATTCGGTCGCGGCGGGCATAGCGCCAAGATATTGCAGGCGTTAGGCCCGCAAGGTCGATTGATTGCGCTGGACAAAGATCCGGCCGCAATCGCGGTGGGCAAGCAATGGTCGGATGCGCGCTTCCAGATTGTGCACAGCGGATTTATGGAGCTGGCGCGGGTGCTACGCGAGCTAGAGGTGCGTCATGTGGATGGCATCTTGCTTGATCTAGGGGTGTCGTCACCACAGTTGGATGAAGCGGCGCGTGGTTTTAGTTTTAGATTTGATGCGCCCTTGGATATGCGCATGGATGTAACTAAAGGGCCGACCGCTGCGCAATGGTTGGCGACGGTCGAAGAGAGTTTCCTGGCGGAGGTGATACGTGATTACGGCGAAGAACGGTTTGCTAAGCAGATTGCAAGAGCGGTTGTTGCTGCGCGCGCAGTTGAACCTATCGACACCACGAGGAAGCTCGTCGAGTTGGTTGGTCAAACGGTACGTACCCGTGAAGCTGGGCAAAATCCGGCGACTCGTACCTTTCAGGCTATACGGATTTATATCAACCAGGAGCTCGCGGAACTCGAGGGGATATTGCCAGAATGTGTCACGCATCTAAAGCCGGGCGGCAGGTTGGCGGTGATCAGCTTCCATTCGCTGGAGGATCGCATCGTGAAGCATTTCATGCGTGATATGGCGGAGGGTGACAAGTTGCCGCGCAATGTGCCGATACGTGCCAGCGAAGTGCCGCAGGGGCGAGTGATTTTGGTTGGCAAGGCGACTAAGGCTGGCGCGGCTGAGTTGCAAGCTAATCCGCGTGCGCGCAGCGCGGTGATGCGGGTTGCGGAGCGCAGTCATGCCGCTTAGTGGACGTTTGTTGAATGCGGTGTTGCTGGTCATGGTGATCTTGGCGGCGTTGAGTGTTGTGACCTCGCAACATCAGGCACGTAAATCCTTTCTTGCTTTGCAGCAAGAAAAACAAAGCGCGCAGCAAATGGAAGTGGAGTGGGGGCAATTGCAATTGGAGCAGAGCACTTGGGCTGCACCTGCGCGAATTGAGAAGATCGCTGGGCAGCATCTGGAGATGCAGCGTCCCAACGGTACGCAAGTGAGATATATCAGGGTAGGACAGAATTCCAACGCTCCGCCTTTGTTGAACGCAAGGTAGGAAGCTGGATGAGCGGAGAAAAAAAATAACCATGAGTTACGCAAACAACAGAGCAGCAACGACGCCGGCAACTTTGCCCGGCTGGCGTGCGTCTATGTTGTTCGTAGTATTGGTCGCGGGCCTGTTGGGATTGTTCGGGCGCGGTGTGTATCTGCAAGGGATACACAATGACTTTTTGCAAGGCCAGGGCAATGCACGCTACAGCCGTGTAATCGAAGTCAGCGCGCATCGCGGCATGATACGTGATCGCAACGGCGAGCCGCTGGCAGTGAGTACACCCGTACAGTCGGTGTGGGCTAGTCCGTTGGATGTGGAGGCGAGTCATCAGCAGGTCAGGCAATTAGCTAATGTGTTGCAGATGACGGAGTTCGATGTACGTCGCCAGATGTTCGACAGCTCGCGTGACTTCGTCTATCTCAAGCGTCAGATTCCTCCCGAGCAAGCCGAGCAAGTCAAACAACTGAATGTGCCAGGTGTGTCCTTGCAGCCAGAGTATCGTCGTTACTATCCATCCGGTGAAGTGACGGCACAACTGCTCGGCTTCACCGGTCAGGATGACAACGGGCAAGAAGGGCTAGAGCTGGGATTGCAAGCGCAGTTGGGCGGCAAGGTAGGTAGTCAGCGTGTCATCAAAGATAGACGCGGACATATCGTCGAAGACGTGGCCAGTCTGCGCGCACCCAAGCCCGGCAACGATGTGTTGCTGAGTGTGGATAGCAAGATTCAGTATTTGGCATATCGCGAGCTGCAATCTGCGGTGGAAAAACATCATGCCAAGGCTGGCGCGGTGGTGGTGCTGGATGCGCGTAGCGGCGAAGTGTTGGCATTGGCCAACTATCCCAGTTTCAATCCCAACAATCGCAGCAAAGTGACGCCGCATCAGATGCGCAATCGCGCAGTGGCTGATCTATTCGAGCCCGGTTCCACGCTCAAGCCTTTCACGGTTGCCGCTGCCTTGGAAAACGGCAAGGTGAAACCCGATACGTTAATCAATACCGAACACGGCGTTTATACCGTGGGTGGACGCCAGATCCATGACAGTCATCCCGAGGGCACGCTCACCGTGGCGGGCGTGATACAGAAATCCAGCAACGTGGGCGCGGCCAAGATGGCGCTGATGTTGGAGCCTAAAGTAATGTGGCAAGCGCTGTCGGACAATGGCTTCGGCGCGCATACCGGCAGCGAGTTTCCGGGAGAGGCGGCGGGAAAATTGCGCGATGCCAAAACGTGGCGTCCGATCGAGCAAGCCACCATGGCGTATGGTCATGGCATTTCAGTGAATCTGCTGCAACTGGCGCGCGCTTACACCGTGTTCACCGATGCAGGAGAACTTAAGCCGGTGTCGCTAATCAAGCTGGATAATCCGCCGGTTGGCGTGCGTGTGATGTCGGAAAAAACGGCGCACGCGTTGCGCGACATGCTAGAAACCGTGGTGTCCGCCGGTGGTACTGCGCCGCTGGCACAAGTTGCCGGTTATCGCGTGGGCGGCAAGACCGGCACGGCGCACAAACTATCCGGTGCGCATTACGTGAACAAATACGTCGCATCATTTGTAGGATTTGCACCTGTCTCAGCGCCGCGCATCATCGTTGCCGTGATGATAGATGAGCCATCCGGCGCAGTGTATTACGGCGGACAAGTTGCCGCGCCGGTATTCAGTCAGGTTGTTGGTGCGACATTGCATATGCTCAATGTGCCCAACGATGCGCCCATCAATAATGTCATCACCCCGCCGTCCGAAATTATCAGGGAGGAGGTGTGATGAGCACGACATCCATCCTGTCAACGCGCTTTCCCCACCTGCAACTGGCTGCACTGCAAGTGCGCATCACGCAGTTGGTCACGGATAGCCGCATGATTAAAGCGGGCGATACCTTCGTTGCCTTCCCCGGTGAAAAGAACGATGGCCGTTTACATATTGCTGCGGCTATCGCGCAAGGTGCGAATGCGGTCATCTATGAAGCAAGCGATTTTGTCTGGGATGCCAGCTGGCAAGTGCCGCATCTAGCTGTGCCGGACTTGCGGCGCAAGACCGGTGATTTAGCCGATACGGTGTACGGCAAACCCTCTGACAAGTTGTGGATGGTAGGAGTGACCGGCACCAATGGTAAGACTTCGACCACACATTGGATTGCGCAGGCATTGAGTGACGCTGAGCGCAGCTGCGCGCTGATTGGCACTCTGGGTAATGGTCAGTTGGGCGCGCTGCAAGAAACCGCCAACACCACGCCTGAAGCGATACAGGTACACAAGCTGTGCGCAGAATATCTGCACGATGGTGCGCAAGCGGTGGCGATGGAAGTGTCGTCGCATGCCTTGGATCAGGGCCGCATCGATGGCGTGCGTTTCGATGTCGCGTTGCTGACCAATCTGAGTCGCGACCATCTCGATTATCACGGCGA